>NZ_JBNLYE010000117.1:0-12459 GCF_050172095.1 Bacillus sp. GMs2/2 | reverse complement strand
ATACAAAAATTCTCATACACTATTTTTAAAAATATATATCCCTCATTAAATAATATGTTCCTTTCACTGCCATTTCTGCTTGTGATACGAATGTAATTTCTTTCATACTATCTTCACAGCATTTCTTAAATACAGCAAATATTTCAGGAACTAAACGCAATATACTGCCACTTACTGCAATTGGCGTTGAGTGCTTAAAGTTCAACTTGTTATAAACACTTACTGTAATCCTTGCCAATTCCTTTCCAGCTTGCATCATAATTTCATGCGCATCATCATTGCCATTTCTCGCTTCCTGAATAACTAATGGCGCGATTGCTGCAATTTTATCTTTAGAAGAAGTATATACTAAGCTTTTTATATGAGACGGTGTCAAAAGTTGAAACTGCCTTTGAATGTTCAAACTCAATGGACAAAGACTGATTCCTTGATCGAACTGAATTGCCATTTTCTTTAAAGCTTGTAATGCAATCCAATATCCGCTCCCCTCATCTCCTAAAATATGTCCCCATCCACCGCTATACTGATATACTTCCCCTTTCTTTCCTATACAAATTGCACCTGTACCACCTATAGTTAATATTCCCTCCTTACCTTTTAAAGCAGCTGCATGCGCGATCATTGCATCATTAAAAATTTCAATTTTTGTTCCGTATTTCTTTTTTAAACGTAATGTTAATTCATTTGTATTCCCTCCGCTTATACCAGCTAATCCTAAACAAATACAAACGCAATGCTCATTCATTAAACTCTTCTGGCATTGATTAATTGCTTCCATAATATGCAAAAGTGCCTGATCAAAATCTATTAATACATTTCCAAATCTGCTCGTACCTCTTACAACTTCATTTCCATCTTGATCAAATGCAATTGCCTCTGTCTTCGTTCCCCCGCCATCTACTCCAATCATATACTTCATATGTTCGCCTCATTTTCATCTGCGTATGGAGGGAATGTTATATTCCCTAAAATTACGGAATTCTTAGCACCTGTTGCGCTCGGCACATTACTTGAATTACGATGATATGTTTCGTTTGCTAAAATAGCAAACGAAATTGCTTCTTTCGCTGCTGAAGAGTGACCAATATCTTCTTGTATACATATGCTACATTTCTCTTCTCTTAATCCATTCCGTAACATTTCAACAAGTGTATTATTATAACTTCCACCACCACCTAAAATCACCTCATCAATTTCATAATACGGCAAAATAAACGCCTTATAATGATGAACAATTGAACATGCTGTAAACATCGTGACAGTTGTCAATATATTTTCTTTACTATGCTTTTTAAATCGATTCAATAATCCAGTCACAAACGCTTCTCCAAACTGTTCTCTACCTGTTGATTTTGGTGGTTTCATGTTCAAAAATGGATGGTTCATACAGTATGTTAAAATTACCCCTGCAATATACATAACGTGCATGACCTCCTATTTACTAAAAAACAAGCATGTAAGTAACGAACGTACAACCAATCGAAAACAATATAAATCTAAAAAACAACTGAGCTTTCGATGCAAACGATCCATCAATGAAAGAAACAACTACCGTAAGCAAAACGCTTGCCGCAATACTTGTAACGAGCCAAATACTATGCATTTGTGATAAATTTAGCATGCCTAATAAAGGGACAAAAAGTAAATTTGCACAAATCACTCCAAATAGTAATAAAAACACACCTTTATAACTAAATTTTATATTCATTCTATTTCCCCCTTTCTAGTTTTAATGTGAAAGAAGTGATAGACAAAAAGTCTATCACTCAAAATAACAGCATGTAGATTAAGGATTAACCGACTCTCCGTCACCATTCTTTTCGATTTCAAGCATATTTTTGTCGTACATTTTAAAGAATGGTAAATAAATAAGGAACGATATTGTTATATTTATAAAAACTAATACAATCGCACGCCAATCTCCACCTGTTGCTAAATATGCACCAATTGGAGCAGGTAATGTCCATGGCGGCATAATATGCGTTGGTGTTACAAATCCCATTGCGGTTGCAGCATACGCTATAGTAGCTGTTACTAACGGGGTAATGACGAAAGGAATAATTAAAATTGGATTTAATACAATCGGCAAACCGAATATAACCGGTTCATTTATATTAAAAATCCCAGGGACAATACATGTTCTCGATAATGCTTTTGAATATTTTGATCGACCAAATATAATCATAGCTAACACAAGCCCTAACGTTGCACCCGAACCACCAATCCAAATAAACCATTGATAAAACGGTTCTGGTGCAATAAACGGAAAATGACTCGCTCCACTTGCTACAGCTTCACCGTTCTTTCCTAAATACACATCCCAAAGTGGCCTTGCCACAGTACCTACAACTGATACTCCGTGTATCCCGAAAGACCAGAAAAACGTAATTAAAAATACAGGTATAATAACGCCAAAGTAACTATCACCAGCTTTTACTAACGGTGCGGCTAGTTTATCTACAACGTAATGTAAATCAACTTTAAAAACGACTGTAATAAGACTCATCATAATAATAACGAATGCTGCAGGTATAAGTGCTTCAAATGAACGTGATACTGACGGTGGTACTTGTTCTGGCATTTTTATCGTTACGTTATTCTTCTTACAAAACCTTAAAATCTCAACTGATAAAATAGAGACGATCATCGTCACAAATAATCCATGACCTCCAAGATTTGTCATCGGAAGCATGAATCCTTTTTTATCAATTAACTCAGGCGTTAATGTTAAAAGTAGTGAACATACCGCAAGCTGTGCTCCTGATAAAGCATCTAATTTATAACTTTTCGCTAAATTATATCCTATTCCAAATGCTATATATAAGGACATAATAAACATAGTTAAACGATATGGTATCAATATACTTGTTTGATTCTTTAATGCCCAAACCGATATGAAACTATCTTTCGGCAGTGGTGGAAATGCTACTATTAAAAAAAAGCTTCCTACTATAATAAATGGTAACGCCGAAATAACTCCATCACGGATTGCTTGTAGATGCCTCTGCTCAGAAAGCCTTGCCATCGGGCCAGATAAGTTTTTATCAAGAAACGTGACAAACTTATTCATAACGCTTCCTCCTAACTAATTAATTCATTTACAGTTTTTAATAAAGTCGGGCCTCCAAGTGGCGTGTATGCTTGCGGTGGAATGATGCCACACGGAATAGATTCCTCCTCTGCAAATTTTTTTACAGAGTCAAATCGGTGTCTTATTTGAGGTGCCACCATTACGACATCCCAGCCATTCTTTACTTCTTCCTCTACCTCATTCGTTCCAATTGCATGCACTTCCATGTTCACACCATTTTTCTCCGCTTCTTTTTTTAAAGCGTTTACAACAATTGCACTGGACATTCCTCCAGAACAGACGAACAAAACTTTCATTTATTAATCCTCCTATACTTATAATTTATTACCCTTCAAATGAAAGGAAGTTTCACTTTACTAACAAGCATATGAAGTAGTAAATGAATTTAGTTATAATGAAAGTAAATTTCATTAAAAATATTTTTCCTATTAAATTAATGTTTCAATATGCAATTTTCTCTATTGCAAATTCAACCTCGCCTCCTATATTATTTTAAATAATCATATGATAGGGAGGCGTATAAATGATTGTTAAACGTTTATTAATGATATGTTGTATCGTCATCTTGTTCATCCCTTTCTCTTTCATTCCCCCTCACTCTACTTATGCTGAAGTAAATACTGCATACAAAAAACATGAATTACGTGCTGTATGGATTGCATCTGTTCTGAATATTGATTGGCCCTCAAAAACTGGCTTACCCATTGAAAAACAGAAACAAGAATTTATAAGATTATTAGACGATGTAAAAAGCACTGGTATGAATGCAGTTGTTGTACAAATTAAACCAACCGCTGATGCTTTCTATCCTTCAAATTACGGTCCTTGGTCTGAATACATTACAGGAACACAAGGAAAAGATCCTGGTTATGACCCGCTTGCATTTATGATTGAAGAAACTCATAAAAGAAATATAGAATTCCACGCTTGGATTAACCCATACCGAATAACGATGAATCACACCGATATAAATCGATTATCAAATAATCACCCTGCAAGGCAACATCCCAATTGGGTTGTCCCTTATGGCGGAAAGTTATATTACAATCCCGGTATTCCAGAAGTGAAAAAATTTATAACAGAAGGTGCTTTAGAAATCGTGCAAAATTACGATATTGATGCGCTGCATATGGATGATTATTTTTATCCATATAAAGTGGCTGGTGAAGAATTTCCAGATCAGAAAACGTACGAAACATATAATAACGGTAGATTTACAAATATAGAAGATTGGCGACGTAACAATGTAAATGAACTTGTAAAAGATTTAAATACTGCTATAAAACAAGAAAAAACATATGTAAAGTTTGGCATTAGTCCGTTCGGCGTATGGAGAAATGTAGCTGACGATCCGACTGGCTCTAACACAACCGCAGGCCAAAGAAACTATGATGACCTTTATGCTGACACACGTGAGTGGATACAAAAAGGATATATTGACTACATTACACCGCAAATATATTGGAATATAGGTTTTACCCCAGCTGCATATGACATATTAGTAGATTGGTGGGTTAAAGAAACAAATAACAAACCGATTCACCTATACATCGGTCAAGCGGCCTATAAAATTAATAATAACTCCGTCCCTGCTTGGTCTGATCCAGAAGAATATCCAAGACAAATTGCATTAAACCGGCTATATCCCGAAATAAAAGGTAGTATGCATTTTAGCTTAAAAGATATTAATAACAATCCACTTGGAGCTAAAGATAGACTCTCAAAAGACATATATAAATATCCTGCATTAATTCCGCCTATGCCTTGGCTTGATCATGATCCACCAAAACAACCGACTTTAAAAGGTGCCATTCCAAGAGATGAAGGTATTGCAATCGGTATCATTGACAATAGAGATAATGATTCTACTTATTACGCTATTTACCGCGCGAATGGGAAAAATGAAGTGGATATACAAAATCCGAAAAATTTACTTACTACTGTAAGAAAAACAAAACTTGGAGAAATTTATGTAGATAAAACCGTTATTTCTGGAGAAACGTATACGTATGTCGTAACTGCAGTTGATCGATTGCATAATGAAAGTGTGGCTTCTAGTCATACTACCGTTAGTGCAAAATAAAATCTCATAACAAAAAGCGCCCTAAAGCTGTGATACTTAGCTTTTAAGGCGCTTTTTGTTATTTATTCTTAAACTTCTCAGTCGCTGCTCTCATCTTCACATTTAAATCGTGATCAATTGAGTCGCGAATATCTCGCTCTACTACTTCCATTTCTTTTTGGAAATTTTCCAAGTAGATTTTCAGTTCTTCTTCCTTCTCTGGTCTTTGTGAAGGTGGTAATTGTACTACCAACGATAACATGGCCGTTAAATCTTTCATTAAGAACGTTTCAAGTTTATGTTGTTGCTCAAACATGCGTTGTTCTTGATAATACGGCAAAGCATTTAATACTGAAATTGTAATATCATCAACCGTTCGTTGTAATGAAGGATTTATTGAGCGTTTATACGCTTGAATTGTATTTAATGCATCTGGATATCGATCATAAAAATACAATTTATAAAACGATAAATCTGTCGGTTTTACAGTTTGCTGCGTTTCTTGTCTTAAAAAATCTTTTACTTTCATCGCCGCTACATCAATATCTTCATTAGTAAGCTTTTTCGTTGTTTTTGCCATTACATGTACTTTTTTCTGTTTTTCTTTCGGTAACATCGAGAATACTTGCTCTCTCGTACGTTGACCCGATGCACAGAAAAGAGTGTTTAATGTATGTTGTTCTTTCTTTCCTTCCGTACGAATCCAACGATAAAAGAGAGGGTGTTGTGTAAATTCTTGTAGAAACGGTAATGATTTATTCGATAACTTATCTAAAGAATCGTGTGCTCTTTTATATGGCTTCGTCCATGAAAAATACAGTTTACGTCCGAAATATACAACTAATACAACGACAGTAAATGCGATTAAAAGCAATGTACCTAATAGTACTAATACAGTTTGAATGAAACTCATTTTTTCACCTCCTCTAAAAGTCTGCTATTTTCTTGGGCGCTGAATGAGTTTTTGTTTCATTTCATCATTAAATGTGTCTAGTTCAATAACAAACTTCTTACTTGACTCGATAATACGTTCTGACGATTTCTCAGAAGCTTCAATTGCAGCGAATACGTTTTGGAATGACTCGCGTAATTTATCCATGCTAATTGCAGGATTTTCAAGCAGTTTTGTTGTTTCTTCTGTATTTTGTTTTAATGCTTGAGAATTGCTTAATACCATTGATTCAATTGCTTCATTTGTCGCATTCACTGCATCGATTGTTTTCCGTTGATTTGTTAACGCTAGCTGAATAGCAGCTGAAACCGTTACAACGTTTTGCGTCATCGTAATTGCATTACGAATTGCCTCCGTTAACTTTTCATTATTTTTCTTAATAATGTCTACAGATGCGATAGATTGTAATAACACACTTTTCGCTTGCTGCATATTACGTGTACGTACAAGTATCTTTTCTAACGCATCGTTAATTAATGGAATATCTCTTTGACGCTCTGGGTTTTGTTTCTCAGCTTCAAGCATGCCAGCAAGCTTTTTCCCTAAGTATACTTGTTTATCAAGCGCATGAATTTTATCGTGCGATTGTTCTTTTAACATTTCAAGACCCACTGTATCCTCTTGTAAGTTATCACGGCCAATTAGAAGGGATCTAATGATTTCCTCGATTTGTTTATCTATAGATTGGTATTTATGCACGTATGTTTCAAGTGGATTTTTCTTGAATACTTTAAACATTATTTTCTTCATACCACTTGCTTTAAGTGAATTGGGATCAAGCTCTGATACCACTTTTCGTAATTCTAACAATGTATTTGGAATTTCTTCATTTTTCCCATTCATCATCGCTGTTACAGGGCGTTTTAAAGCTGATAACGTTTGTCCTGCTGCCTGTTGCTCTTTATCTCCTAAATCTCCTAGCTGAGACAATACTTTTGATAAATCTGTATTTTGCTCGCTATTTAACTTTTGTACATAAAGATCAGCTTCTTTATTTAGTTCCTCTAATTCTTCATCTTTTATAACTGTATCAACTACTACTTCTACATTATTATCTTTCACAATGGATACAGGTTCTTTTTTCTCGAGTTCAGTCAACAAAATCGCTCCTTTATTTATATGTGCGAATTTATATGCACTATATTTCATCAATTATATCGTATTTCATATACATTCTGACTGCTTGAAATCGATTTTTTTAGAAATGCCTGTTTATGCAGTCATTCCCTGTTTCTTACTATAAGTATACCTGTAATCAACATAATTTTCCTCAGACTTAAGACCTAGAGAACGACATGCTGAAGGCGGATTCTTCGTATGTTACTATAAATTATGTTCTCCTATCCTACTGTACTCAATCTTTTGACATACACCCTTTTTCAATGTGATAATTATATTACGCTATACCCTATTTCTTCTTATGTGCTACAAATGCTCCATTTTGAAATGCCAATAAAACCGTTTCAAACATTTCATCTTCTTCTATCATTTTTCTAAACTCGGCTAATTCATTTGCATGAGAGGTTGCGTTATCAACAACAAGAAAGCCCTTTGGTTGTAAAATGCGTTTTATATGCTCAAGCCACCACATGTATTGCGTACGCTCTGAATCTAGGAAAATAAAATCAAATGAATGATCTAATTGCGCATCTAAAAATGCCCCTGCTTCTTGATTATGAACATCAATCCTTTGTAAAAGGTTTGCCTTTTCAAAATTGACAAGTGCCTCTCCAACTCGTTCTGAAGAAAGCTCTACAGTTGTTACATTTCCATTTGTTTCTTCTACCGCATTAGCTAACCACAATGTAGAATAACCATTAGAAGTTCCAATTTCTAAGATATTTTTTGCGCTACACCCTTTTACTAAAATTGATAAAAATTGCCCCATCTCACGAGTAATATTCCGTAATTTTTCTTCCCGTGTTTTTTTATTTCGATCATGCTCTTCTCCATATTGTTCAAGTTGAAATAATAATGAATCTAACGTATCCATTTTTTTCATCGCCTTTCCAAAGCAATATGATGAAAAAGCTCTTGCTGCCCGTCTACTTTTTATTATATGCGAAACAAAAACCTTTTTCCTGTTATATGACAAAGATTTGATTTTTTTATAGCATATTGTTTCGTTTTTTGGTAAAGTTAATTTCTACGTGCAATTATTCCATTCATATTATTTCATATTAAAATTGCAGTTATTAAATTATATAAACCCCATTTAAATGAATCGGTATTTCAAATTCAATTAAGCGCCCTTTTCGGACGCATTTTCTTTGTTTATATATTTCCAGAAGAAAGGATGCTTACAAATGAACGTGATTAGCTTAGATGCTGCTCGAAAACGAAAGCAGCATAAAAAATTAATGATTACTATACCGATTATTACACGTATTTATGAAGAAGACGGGGAAATTAAATTTGAGGTAGCTGGCGAAAAAGATGTACCTCTTGAAATGTTAGAAAAATAATAAAAAACGCATTTCTGAAGAAATGCGCTTTTTTATATTTTTACATTTAAATGCATAAGTTTTTCAGGGTTAACCATCATATAAATATTTGAAATTTTCTCATCCTCAAATGCAAACGAAAGAACATAAGTTACTTTATTATTTATTGTAACTATAACTCCTGGTATACCATCGACCATTTTGAAATCAACAGTGTACTCTTCTGTCAATCGTTGTGCAATCCCAAAGAACAAACGTATAATTCGATCCGCAGAATAAATCGGGTTAATAGCAGTCGTAACT
Organism: Bacillus sp. GMs2/2; assembly: GCF_050172095.1. Lineage (NCBI taxonomy): Bacteria > Bacillati > Bacillota > Bacilli > Caryophanales > Bacillaceae > Bacillus > Bacillus sp. GMs2/2. Next base: position 3,607 of record NZ_JBNLYE010000117.1, on the reverse strand, counting down.
TTACCACCACCATCAGCTTTGAGTATAGCATCTGTTTTTAATACTTCTAACATACCTTCCGCATCCCCACACTGTAATGATGATACAAACTTTTCAACATAAGAAGCCATTTTCTCCGTGCTTAATTTTGATTGCTTCGGTTTCTCCAACATGCTTTTTCGAGCACGTTGAAAGATTTTCCTGCAGTTCACACTACTCTTATCAACAATTGAAGCTATTTCTTCGTATTCATAACTGAAAACCTCTCTTAATATGAAAACAATCCTTTCTACCTCAGATAATTGTTGTAAAAGTAATAAATATGCGGTGGAAAGGGATTCTTTCATTATAAATGACTTTGATGGCTCATCACTCTCTTCTACAATTGGATCTGGCAACCACATCCCTACATACACGTTACGTTTATGCGCTGCCGATCGTAATTTATCAATTGAACGATTTGTCGCCATCTTACATAAATATGCTTTCATATTTTCTATAGATTGAGGATTTTCTATATTATTTAGCGAGATAAATACATCCTGAACGATATCCTCAGCATCCATAACACTCCCAAGGATTCTGTATGCTAACGAAAATAATAATGGTTGATACGCTTCATATAACTGCTCCGTTTCCATGATGAACTGCCTCACTTTCATATTGCTTTAAAATGTGTAACGCTGCACGTTTCCCGCTTGCTACCGCAGCATCAGCTAATATTTCATCATGCCCTGCCCAATCTCCTGCAACATAAACACCTGGCATTTCAGGTATATTAGGGCCCGGTTTTTCAACACGGTCAATATGAGGAAAATCATGTACTACTATTATTTTCGGTAAATATTGCTGTGCAACAACTTCTCTTTTCCAATTTGGATGTAACAACTCCATCGTACTTTCCAACTGTTCTTTATCATCACGAATATGATTCATCTCAAGTACAGGATTATAGTACTTAATTAGACTCACTACAATTGATCCATCTTCACTTAATTTAGCTGCTCTCGATTGATTTGTGAAAAATATAGGTCGATCTAATCCTAATACAAATTGATGTGTAGGATTGGGTAATTGTCTCAAGCCAATATCTAATGCAGCAACAGTAACCGATACCGATTGTTCACTCCATCTATGCAAACTTGTTCCTTCTGCACCTTTTATTATTTTACAAGCTTCTTTCGGCGGAGTCGTCACGATGACTGCGCCTACTTCAAAAACCTCATCATCAACACAATGTATTCTTTGTTTACCTTCGGAATGCTCAATTTCCACAACATGCTTTTTAGCCAAAAACTGTACCCCGATATCATTCGCTATAGCTCTTAATTTTGTTATTATCGTCTCCCAACCACCATCTACATAAAGCACTCCCTCTTTTATAGAAAGCTGTATTTGTTTTAGTACAGATGATGCTAATTGTATTGTAGGAGCAAACGTATATGTTGTTGTCCGGCATAGCGCATAAAATATATTGCGAACCATTGGATCTTTTATTTCATTTTCTACCCATGTAGTTAGACTCATTTTCGGAACTTCTCCTACATCTAAATTTCCTAAACGAATCATAAGACGTGAGAATTGTACTTTTGCAGACCAAGAAAGTAGTGGTGTTGATAAAATTGAGCGAAAATCTGTTGGGATGGTGAATATATCCCCTTTCCATATTCCATGTGCTTTTGTAGATGGTATTCCACCTGGAAGATTCATACCGAGCTCATTAAAAGTTATAAACGCTGCCCCACCTCTATATAAAGCATGTGCACCAAGATTCATGCAGATTCCATTTTTATTTATAGTCATCCCTCGGCCACCGAATTGACTGGACTTTTCTAATACAATCACTTTCCTTCCAGCTTTCGCTAAATATATAGATGCTGTTAATCCAGCAAGCCCACCGCCAACAATTGCTATATCAAATGTATTCATAATAAAATCCCTCCTTATCGTTCTACATACAAGACGAACGATAAGGAGGGATGTGACATAAAAATAAATTTTTATTATCCTACTTTATTTCATTACTTTTTAATTCGGTCATATTGCATACGAAATAACTCAATTGCAAATGGAATATCCTCTTCACTCTTTAAATAATAACTGATCCATCCTGATTCAGGTAATACGTGATGTGGTTTTACCAAGCCTTGCTTCACTAATTCATCTCGCTTTAACTTCGGAAATGGTAAATCAGCTAATTTATCACCATGAAGATGGCCAAGTTCTTTCTTGCCATAATTTATTTCAATACCACCAAATCGATGCGGTTTTTCAGAAACACCTGCCCAGCTGAGTACTTCATTTCTAATCATTTCACTAAATGACATGAACATTCACTCCTTATAAATAATTGATGTAATTTTAAATTAACATTTTCATTACTTTTTTCCATCAATCCAAAGTATGAATGGGAATACGAATATAGTTTGGTCTTAACACCTTATTCTTTATGGAATAAGTGAATTTATTAAGCTACCAACAACAGCACAAAACAAAGACTAGACACATATCCTAATTTTGTAACCTAACTTACCTATAGAAAGGCGGATAATACAATTGACTGCCAACATCGACTATACCTCCCCCTCAACCAATTTTACTTATGATGTAAATAAAAGTAATTTTTTTCGGAAAGATGCCCAAAACTATATAAATGTACTTGGTATTAAACAATTAAATACTTTAGAAAATACTTCTTTATTAGATATTTATTTAAGTACAGGAAATGTTGTAGAACCACATATTCATCAAAATGCAGCTGAACTTGTTTATTGTATTTCAGGGTCTGCTGTTGTTTCTTTACTTAATCCATTTACGAATCAAATATTAAACTTACCGATAAAACCCGGGCAAGTTGCCAACATTCCACAAGCGTGGTGGCATTATGAAATTGCTACAGCAAATAATACTCATTTATTAGCTATTTTCAATGCTCCAGCGCCAGAAGTTATTTTCGGTTCTGACATTTTAAGATTAACTCCTGCTCATATGATGGCACATACTTACTGCCTCAATGAACAACAATGGAAACAAGCGGTTTCCCCTATTCAATCAACTACTGTAATTGGTCCTCCGTCAAACTGCAATCAAAACCGTGAAATGAAAAATTATCCAACCCAGCCCCTCGCTCAACAACATAATCCGCATCACCAAGATTCTTATTACTTCCCTCTTTACTGGGGCTATTAATTTGTAAATTTTCAAAAGAATCATCATTTATCTCCTAGGAAAATACCAAGGAGATTTTTTTATTGTATCTTCTCTTCCTATTAAAAATAGTAACAATTGATAGTGGACATACATATAATATTTATATATTAAATTGGAGGTGATAGTACTATGAGTAATTATAACTATCGAAAAAACTACTCTTATAATAAAAATAGTAGCTCTTCAGCATCCTCTCAATCTTCCAATTCTCAATCTTCCAATTCCCAATCGCAAAGAGACTTAGCGGAGCAAGGCTATGTAAAGAAAAAAGGATGTAACTGTAATAAAAATAAATAGTTTATCTTATGGATGAATTCTTTTTTAAAAGAATTCATCTTTTTTTACTGATCGGAAATTTTTAAAGTTACATAACTTATTACTTAAATGAGAAAGGGTAAATTATACTTTTTTATACGAA
>NZ_JBNLYE010000116.1:0-12752 GCF_050172095.1 Bacillus sp. GMs2/2 | reverse complement strand
ATACGATTAATATTGTACTTAGAACCTTTGATAAAGCCATACCCAACATTTAAGAAGAAATCTTTTAGTTCTTTTGGAAATTTCAAACCTAATACCTCTTCCACTTCTTCTATCTCTTCTAATGCTACTGGATAAAAGCTATTATGTTTATTTGATACTAGATAATCATACTTCATATTATTTACCTCCATTAAAAAGTTTATTTCCTGGTGAACCCGAACCATGAATACCAGCTTGATGCTCATTAGGAAATTTAGCAGGATGGATATTCCACCACTCATGTTCCCCACGATAAGAGTTTTCAATTATATGATGAGCATCATAAGGTTCTCCTTTTTTTCTTAAGATTTTTCCTGTTTTCTCTGAAATCACATCTTCTGTATAAGTTGGCCATTTTTGACCAGTTTGTTTTTCCCATTCATCAATTAATGAATTCTTAATTTTATTAAACTCTCGTCTATATCTCTTTGTTTCTGAAGACGTCATCTTTTTATATTCTGTATTTCTTAATGCACTTTTTAATTCTTCCATTTGGTTTTTTGGTATTTTTCTATTTGTCTGTGTTTCAATATCTCGTACATATTTTCTAATTAGTTCTCCATCAATCTTACTTCCAGCCCCACTGACGCCCTTACCAACACCACCCGTACCCTTACCACCATCTTTAGACTTCGCAAACTTATAAAAAGCTTCTAATAATTCGCCTTGTGGTATTTTGGTTACAATAGTTCCACCAACACTAGAGAATGCATAGGAAGCATTTCTCTTAAATGATTGTAACATTTCAAGCGTAGGCTTCAATTCTTTTGCTAGTTTTACTGCATTAGCAAATGTACTTACTCCACTTGATGCTTTTGCTCCTTTTGTGATATGGCCTACTTTATTTAGTGCCCTATCGCCTAATATTGTGGTAGCTATTTGTGTTAATCCATAGGTAGTCAATTCTGTACGACTCTCTGCATCTCCCTCTATCATATCTCGTTTTATTTTATTTGAAAATGCATGCCACATATTTTTTGCAGTTTCATCCAAATGGAAAAGTGCATAGGTTACATTAATAAAAGTTCCTATGTCCATATTACTTAAAGCTATTGCGGACTCGATTTCATCACCAATAGCTTTCCCCGATCCTCTTTGAATAGCTTCCCACATCTTTTTCGCTGTTTCAAACGTGCTAACTATACCGTCTGCCGCATCGTCACAAGCATTTCTAACCGGAGATTTCTTCTCAATTATGTTATTTGTTTCTATATCTTTAATTGACTGATCGTTTTTTCGAGCTGTTTCTTCTATAATCCCCTGAATCGAACTCACCCAATCCATATTCAACCTTTGTGTACTAAACGTCCCACTCACAGGACTAAATCCTTTCCCGCTTTGCACTTCAGCGAGTCCGGCTGTGATGCTAGCTGCTAATTGGAGAGCGGTGCTGTAGTTGTTGCTGGATGAATGATTGAATTCATATAAATGCTCTAGTTTTTCTTCCAGTTTTTTTCTCATTGCACCTAATACCGTTACAATTGCACCTACTCCGGGCATTGGTGTAAGTACTTCTATTGCTTCTATACTTGTAATCGATTGATTAATTCCCCTTATTTGTTCTCTTATTTCTTGTTCAATCACATCTGTCGAAGCAACTTTCGCTTGGAACTCATTTGGAAATGCTTCATTTTGGCGAATTAATTCTTCACATAAGCATATGATTCCTTGCGCTAATGGCCGAAATGTTTGGACAAGGTAGGCTTTTGCACTACTGTATGTTTGTCCTTGTAATACTGTTTCTATCGCAAATGCATCAATAGATTGAATGGCTTGTTCCATACTTTGAATCGTAGCATTACATATAGCGTTCATACTTTGAGTTTGACTTTGTACTTCTCCCAAATACATGTTTAAACTCATGTATTGGCCTCCCTTTGTAGTTGCTGCTGTTCATAGGAAAGGTCGTTTTCTTTCTCACTGAGATGCCGTTTTTCTTTAAGCAACGTCTCTTTTTCATTTTCTAATTCGAATGTAAGTTTTCTTTCATACTGCCCGATCTCTTGCCGCATATTCGTAAAAAGGTGAAACACTTCTTTGTCGCCGTGCCAAGTTTCTAGTATTCGGTTAAATAAACGATTACTTCTATTTTTCCATTCATGAAAACTAACCTCAGCTCGTTCTTGATTTTGCAGCGCAATTCGGTTTTCATTTTGTTCTTCAAATATAATTCGTAATTTTTGATTACATTGACTGATTCTCGTTTCAATTTCTTGACTCATCTTTTCTCCCTACCTTTTCCCCTTTACGTAGGTTGTTATATTATTGAAAAGTCTTTTGAAGTCCTGTATCCATTTTCTCAAATTCATTTGCTACGGAATGGATATTATCAATTGTTTGTTGAAAAGCAGTACAAAATTGTTTCGTGATCTGTAAATTTTGTTGATTTGCCTCTTGTGCTTGGAAGTTCACAGATAGTGTCGTACGCGTTGCCTTATTTATAGAGCGACTAGTAGCACTTTGCATTCTATCTGAAGCATTTCTCATTTTCGTTGCAAGTTGCGTTGCCGTATGCAAATTACTTTGAAATTCTCCCATTACTTACTCCCCTCTACCTTTTATTTACAAGAAAATTATACCACGGAAAAATATCCCAATAAACCGAATGTTCGAGTTTAACATACAATTCAGCACTGTTACTGAGGATGCGAGCAACGCTTATCTATCAACATAACTGAGTCCAAAATGGATTCTACTTATACAAAAAAGATGACTTCAGCCATATGCTAAAGTCATCTTTTTCTACCTTATTATTTTACTAATTCTCCATTATAAGCTTTTATATTAAGCGGAGCAGTTAAAAATTGTGCTGCTTTACTAACGAAAGATGTGAAGTGTTCACTCGTATTATGGCTCGCAACTGCTGCTTCATCTTTCCATACTTCTACCATCGTATAAACACTTTCTTTTTCTGTATCTTTATATAAGTCATAAGATACATTTCCACTTTCTTCTCTTGAACCATGAATGAGTGGCTGAATTTCTTCTAAAAATGCTTGTTGTTTTGCTGGGTCTACTTGAAATATTGCGTGAATAATAATCATGGTGTTTCCCCTTTCATATTCCATATATTTCTATGATCTAATTAGATTACTTCCACTCAGCAACTTTGTCAATTGGAAGACGTACTGATTGGTAACCACTGTCAGCAGCTTTCCCGATTGAAATTAGCATTACTGGTACGTAGCGTTCTTTATCTAGTCCAAACGCTTCTGCGATTTGGTCTTTTTCAAATCCACCAATTGGACAAGTGTCATAACCGTGCGCACGAGCTGCTAGCATAAATTGCATCGCTACAAGACCACCGTCAATTAATACTGTATCTTTCATTACTTCTGGTGTAACCATAGAGAAGTAAGCTGAAAGTTTTTTCATTTGATCTTCTTTTACTTCTGCTGGCATAAGTCCACGCTCTACTGCTGTACCATAAATTTCTTCTGCGTTATCAAAGTTGTTTAAGTCACCAAATAAAGCGATCATTGCTGAAGATGTTTCTACTTGAGATTGATTGAATTTTGCAAGTGGCGCAAGTGTTGCTTTCGCTTCGTCACTTTCAATCACTACGAATCTCCATGGTTGCATGTTTACTGAAGATGGTGCAAGTGTTGCTTCTGTAAGAATTTCTGTCATTTCTTCTTTGCTAATTTTCACTGAAGGGTCGTACTTACGAATTGAACGACGTCCTGTTAAAATTTCGTTAAAATCATTTGTTTTTACTGAGTTAGTCATAGTTGTATTCTCCCTTTTTTATAATTCTTTTATATTTTCTTGAATGTGATTTAACATATTTAAAAGATTATCGCGTTCTTCCTCACTTAATCCTTTAAATGCAGATGCTGCAAAACGTTCTTTTTCCTCTTGAAATGCTTGAATTTTATTTCGTCCCTCTTCAGTAAGAGAAACTAACGTAATTCTGTTATCATCTGGATTTTTACGTCTTACAATCATTTCATTGGCCTCAAGCTGCTTTAAATGCCTTGTTATCGCAGCATTATCAATATTCACTTCTTGTTGAAGTGCTTTTTGACTAATTTCACCTACTTCATATAACTGAAGTATAAGCTCTAATCGAGACTGGCTCATACCCGTACACCCTTCAAATTTCGAACTTACTTCTTTATTTAGAAAGTGTAATTTATATAAAATAATCGCTTCTTTTGAGCATGAACTTGTCAAATTAACCCTCCTTTACAATCAAAATAAAAACATTTGATGTATCAATAGTTGATATGTCAATTAATATAATCTATATCGATTTAGAATGCAAGCATTTTGTTTTCATTTTATTTTTTCCAAATTAAGGCGCTTTGTAGCGTTACAAATAATGTTAATTGCACTATAATAATACTAATTTAAAGAACTGGAGAGTGATTGATAATGCGGCAATATACAAATAGAAATGAGGAATTGAAAATGGAAAATGAAATGAGGATATTCACAAATGACAACAATAAATATAGGGATTGTCGCGCACGTAGACGCTGGCAAGACGAGTTTGACTGAGCGTATTCTTTATGAAACGAATGTGATTAAAGAAATTGGCCGAGTAGATAGTGGTAATACACAAACTGACTCAATGGAATTAGAAAGACAACGCGGAATTACGATTAAAGCATCTGTCGTTTCTTTATTGATGCTGTAAAAGTAAATGTCATTGATACACCTGGACACGCTGATTTTATCGCTGAAGTGGAGCGATCATTCCGCGTTCTAGACGGTGCGATTTTAGTTATCTCTGCCGTTGAAGGTGTGCAAGCACAAACAAAAATTTTAATGCGCACATTACAGAAACTAAACATACCGACTATTTTATTCGTTAATAAAATTGATCGTAGTGGCGCAAACAGTGAAAAAGTTATGAAACAAATAAAAGAGGTTCTTTCAAATGAAGCATTCCCCTTCTACTCTGTTCTAAACGAAGGAATGAAAGAAGCCCGGATCATTGAATACAAATCATATGACGATTGTATGGAACTGTTAGCACCATTTAATGAATCATTACTTGAATCATATGTAAATAACGAAATAATACCGGACGCACTATTAAGAGAAAAACTAGAACAGCAAATACAGCAAGCGAATGTGTATCCAATCTTTTTCGGTTCAGCAATGACTGGTATGGGCGTAACAGAACTTCTTGAAAAACTTCCGGCTCTCATTCCAGCTCTTACATCGGCACAAGAGGAACCATTATCCGGTGTTGTTTTTAAAATTGAACGTGAACCTTCTGGAGAAAAGGTTGCTTATATAAGAGTTTTTTCAGGTAGCTTACATGTTAGAAAATATGTTAATATACAGCGCAGTAAGTCTCTATTCCATAAAGAAAAGATAAAAAAAATGTGCCTATTTCATAATGGAGATACCGTTCAAACTTCTACCGTTCCTAGCGGTGAGTTTTGTAAAGTGTGGGGGCTGAATGATATTAAAATTGGTGATATTATCGGTGAACGTACGGATTATATAAAAGATATTCACTTTGCCGAACCACAAATGGAAGCTGCCATTGATGCGGTACCTAAAGAGCTAATTCATAATTTATACGCTGTTCTTATGGAACTCTGTGAAGAAGATCCGCTCATTAAAGTTTGGAAAGACGATGTTCATAATGAACTATATATTCGCCTTTTCGGTGAGGTACAAAAAGAAGTAATTGAAACAACACTTTATGAGAAATATAATTTGCAGGTTAATTTTTCAAATACGCGAGTTGTATGTATCGAGAAACCAATTGGCGTAGGCAATTCTGTTGAAGTAATGGGTGAAAAAGAGAATCCATTTTACGCAACAATCGGATTCAAAGTTGAACGTGGTGAACTTAATTGCGGTATAACATATAAATTAGGTGTTGAGCTCGGCTCACTACCTTTAGCATTTCATAAAGCGATTGAAGATACGGTATTTCAAACGTTAAAACAAGGATTATATGGGTGGGAAGTTACAGATATTATCGTCACGTTAACACATACTGGTTATGCTAGTCCTGTTACAACAGCGAGTGACTTTAGAAACTTAACACCGCTCGTTTTAATGGATGCTTTAAAACAAGCTGCAACATATGTATATGAACCAGTTAATGCGTTTGAATTAACTGTACCGGAGCAAGCAATTAGTACCGCAATGTATAAGCTCGCTGCCGTTCCAGCAACTTTTGCAGAGCCTATATTCAATAACAATTCTTATCAGTTAACAGGATCATTACCTGTTGCGAAAACAGAGAGTTTCAAACGAATACTACATTCATTTACAGAAGGAGAAGGCATATTTACAACGAAGCCAGCTGGTTTCACAAAACTTATGGCTCCCTTCCCTACTCGAAAACGTGTTGATTATAATCCGCTGAATCGTAAGGATTATTTACTTCATGTTTTGAAGGCTTATTAAAGTAAAAGAGGTGCAATTCGCACCTCTTTTGCATGTATTAATAGGTTAGTTTGTCCTAACAACTTCTTTAAGTTTTCCTATTATTTTCGCTATAGCCTCAATTGAATTTTCCGTTTCATATCCCCCAACATTTACAGAATGATTTGCATTTTTGACAACTTCAATCTGTAAATTCGTTTTATATAACTGATCAATTTGATCTGCATTGTATTGGTGATCTTTATCCCCAATAACTAAAAACCCTTCGTGTCGACTATGTAAGATAGAATCAAAAATTGTATCAAACGTCAGTAAAGGTGTAAGTAGTATCATTTTTGACTGCGCGAATTCTTCTCTCTTCATTAAATCATTTGCAATCGGAATTGTTCCGAGTGACTTCCCTAAAAACATAGTCTCGTTGTATTGCTCATCTTTTAATACTTCATTTATTACAGGATTAATATCATCCATCATTACTTTCGTTACTTCTTCCATTGGTTTATTCATTAATTGTCCATCATAAGAATAATGAATATGTACAACATCTATTTTATGTTCAAGCATTAACATCGTTGCGTAATAAAATAACGGCTTATCATAATTGTATCCTGAACCTGAAAACATAAAGCAAACGGTACTAGAGCCTTTTTTGATATGTGTGTAACGAATTACTTTGTCATTTATATGTACCTCTTTTTTAGTTCCCTTCACCATTTTCCCCTCCGAATACATTTACTTTTGTAATACGATATGTTCTGTGTGAACTGATACATCCTTTACTTTCTCTTTTATAAATGCAGGCTGTAAGTTATATGTATGCAGTTCTTCTACTGGCACCCATCTAAACAAATACGTTCTACCCTCTTCTTCCAAAATATATTGATCCGTTCCACTCGCAGGTAACTCATGTAGCTCTACTTCATAATAAAAACTAATTTCATGAAACTTTCGCTCAGAAAGTGTAAAGAAATTTTCTACTGACCATATTAACCTTTTCCTTTTAATAGGAACACCTATCTCTTCCGCAAGTTCTCGTTTTAATGCATCTTCACTATTCTCTAGCATTTTTACTCTACCGCCGGGTACATACCAAAAATCTTCACCGTCACCTTGCAGAATAAGTATTTTATTATCATGTTTACAAATTGCTCCAACGCGGTAATTAAAACCTGTTTCCTCAACTTTAAACGTAAGATCCATCCATAACGCCCCTTTATACAAATATTGAATTATTACAAAACAATTATGTAATTACTTTACAAATAAGGTTACTAAATTTATCCACCCCATTCAATGGTTTTCGAATTTTCTAAACTATTATTTTTCATCATTACAAGTGTATATACATATGTTACAATCATATTGCACACTAGAAAACATTATGGGGGTACGGATGGAAACGTTATTAACCCAGCAAACTGAGAAATCAAATAAGTTTTGGAAAATCGTTGTGAAAGAAAAAGACTATGTTGTGTTTTACGGAAAAATTGGCACAGCTGGCAGTGTGAAAGCGAAAGAGTTTGAAACAGAAGAAGAATGTATGAAAGAAGCTAACAAACTAATTGCTTCCAAACGTAAAAAGGGATATACAGACCCGTTGCCTGGGGAAGATTACATAAAAGAAAAAACGATAACAGAAGAAGAATTTTGGGAACTACTTAATCGTGCAAAAACGAAAGGTGAAGACCAAGAAGAACAAATAGAATGGCTTACTTCCCACCTTGCTAAACGTACAGTACATGAAATTGTAGCTTTTGATACGCATATGCATCGTCTTTTGAAAGATTCCTATACCTCCCGTTTATGGGCAGCAGCCTATATTATTATGGGTGGTTGTTCAGATGATACTTTCGATTACTTCCGCGGATGGTTATTATATCAAGGAAAAGAGACATACGAAGCTTGTATTGAAGATCCAGAACGATTAATTCCTGTATTAGAAAATTTGAGTGAGTATGACGTCCCAGAAATAGAAGAACTTTCTTTATATTTCGGTTTCACTGTATATGCAGAAAAAACTGGTGACGAAGATGATACTTACTTTACACTTTACCATGTCTTATCTAATGAAGAATTCGACGATGTAGATTTTGAATTTGACTGGAATGAAGACGATGAAGAAGGTTTAAAAAAGATGTTTCCTAAGCTATGGGAGATGTACGGAGAAGAACCGATTGAGTGGTAGATTAATTATTCGTGAAAAAGTGCCTTGTTTCTTTAGTGACAAGGCACTTTTTTTGATACTATATTTAAATTATCATCTTTCCACTCTCCCACCACTCCATAAAAGTCTTTAAAGAAGGAGCAACCCACGTTCTACTATCATTTTCATGGTTCCATACATATATATCATCTCTTTGTACTTTTCCATTCAAAATGGAATAGCCAAACAAATCACCATTTCCCCCATCAGCAAAAAATAATAAACAGTTAAAAGGCATGTATAAATCTTTAAAATCAACTATATTTCTCATACTCATATTTTCAGTTTTAATTTTTGAAGCAGACCATATAAAGTCACCGTATTCACCTTCTATACCGTTTGTTTCCTGTAATAATTGATATAAATCATTCGGTAACTCCACATGTAAACATTTTTGTATATCAGTAAGTTCATCCTTCGCAGCTGGGTTTTTCAAGCTTAAATTTGATGAGATACTGTGAATGGTGTCTTTCCACATCACCTTTTCCTCCTTATGTGCAATCAAGCATATTCAAAGAACTCCGCTAAATTTATTGATACCATCTTTCTAACAATTCCTTCTCCCTCTCGCCTGAAATACCTGCTTTTAATTCCCATTCTTCCGTACTCTCCATCCACTCATACACATCTGTAACTGTCTCGTCTATTCTTCTAAAAGTAAGCCCTTCATTAACCGCACTTTCGATACAAATAGAAAACCCGCCTCTCCACGGCTTCGTCTCACCATCTAACGGGAAAGTTTCTGGAATCCACAAAGGCATTTCTGTCCAAGGCTGCACATTGTGTTCACTCATAAACGATTCGTCTACCCAAACAAATTCAGCATCGCTATTCGTAACTTTTTTACACGTATTTAATAGCTCGTCCATCGTCAATTCATCATTCGGACCTGTTATATTGAATGTACCTGCTTTATTATTTTCTGCCATGTTGAGTCCAAATCTCGCGACATCTTTTATATCAACTATCTGCACTGGACGATTTTTTCTTCCTGGAACTAACACGTTACCTCCTTTTGCTACACGCCCGATCCAGTATGGAAGTCGATCTGTATAATCGAACATTCCTGAAAGAAGTCCTGCTCTTACGTGTAAAACACGCCCCGGCCAATACTTCTCTGCTTCTTTTTCGCATAATACTTTCAGCGCACCATAATGCTCATAAGGAGATATTTCACCATTCTCTACAGCCTTTATTTGCTCTTCCGTCGGTTCAGGTTGTAATATATAGTCTTCTTTTATGTCATGCGGAATCCAATCTTTATATACGGAAAGGCTTGAGATGAATATATAGTGTTCAATATTATCTTTAAGTACTTCTCCAACATTTCTAATGTGATGCGGAGAAAACCCACATGTATCCACAACAACATCCCATTTTCGATTTTCTAAACTTGATACATCACCATTTCTGTCACCGATCAGCTGCTCCACTTCAGGAAAAATTTCTTTGTTTGTTCCGCGGTTAAATAATGTAACTTCATGCCCTCTGTTCAAAGCCTCTTCTACAACAGCTCTTCCCAAAAATCGTGTACCACCTAGTATTAACATTTTCATGGTTCTCCCCCATTCATTATTAAAAATCGTTTCTTTTGTTAAACGAATTTCTATCATAAAAAGTTACGGGGGATTTGTTGTTTTACTTTAATCCTACAAATAAAAAGAATCCATCTTGAAAAATTAATCAATACGGATTCTTAAATTAGATATAATTGTTGAATTACTAACTCCGCACAACTTCCCCATCAACTAACTCAATAATTCTATTACACTTATTCGCTACTTCCATATCATGCGTTACAATAATAATTGTTCGCCCTTCTTCATTCAGTTGTAATAGCAAACTCATAATTTCTTCTCCCGTTTTCCTATCTAAATTCCCAGTCGGTTCATCTGCCAATATTAATTCTGGTTCGCCTACTAACGCTCTTGCAATTGCGACGCGCTGCTGCTGTCCACCCGATAGCTCGTCCGGTGTTTTATACATATGTTCTTTTAAACCTACTTTTTCTAAATAGAACTTCGCCTTATTTTCTCTTTCCCGTTGCTTTAACTTTCTATATGTGAGTGGTAGCACTACATTATCCAGTACAGTATGTTCTTTTAACAATGCAAAATATTGAAAAATAAATCCAATCATTTCATTTCTTGTTTTATGAACTTTATTTGCTCTAATTTCAGTTAATGATTTTCCATTTAACATATATTCACCCTCATTTGGCATATCAATTAACCCTATAACATTTAGTAATGTACTCTTCCCTGAGCCTGATCGCCCCATTACCGCTATAATTTCGCCCTTATTTATCGTTAAATTTATACCGTTTAACGCGAACGTATTATGATTCTTATTACTATACACCTTCTTAATATCTTTTAGTTCAATTAACCCCATTATTCCATTCCACCTATTAATGTTTTCGGTTCAAGCTTTCTAATAAATAAGAAGACAATTACATTCGAGACAACAATGATTAATAATAAGAATAGAAATACTAAAAACAATATAGGCATATCCAATTTAAAGTCTAATACCGTTGCTTCCTTTAAATCCTTCGACATTTGTAATAGAACCCCATACCTCCATGAAAAGTAAGTTATCGACATTCCTAAGCCAGTTATTGCTACAATAATGTTCTCTAAAACAATTTGAATAAACATACCAAATTTACTTTCGCCAAAAACTATTTTTATACCAAATTCCCGCTTTCTCATCAAGATAGAAACAATGGTCGTTACTACAATTCCGACGATCGAGAATACAACGAATAAGATTCCTACTATAAGTTGAGGTATTTCCGAATAGCCGTTAAGAGTAACATCTTCATTTATTTCATCACCTAAACTTTTTAAATGAAACGTACCGCCGTTTCCTTTAAGTTGAATTGATTCTTCTAGTTTCTTTACATCTGCACCTTTTTGTAAATATAAAACTGTACTTTGATGTAGTCTTAAAAACATTGCTTCATATTTTTCAAATCTATCAAATGACATAGGCATTATCATTGCGTAATCCAACTTCAAATATGTGTTCGTCGTATTATTATTTACGATAAATTTATTTTCTGGCAAAAACCCTATAATTGTATATCGATCATTAATTGTATCTCCAACTTGAAAATATTTCTTAAAGTAAGAACCCATTAAAACTTTTGTTTTTTCTTCACTATTTTTTTGAAAGTCATCATGCGAGAAACCTTCTTCAGGTTTTAAAGGTAAACGTAACATTTTATAGTAATTTTCATCTACAAAAATTGTTTTAATAGTAGGTCTTTCATCGTGAAACGTTTTATGTTTCAAATCAGTAATCATACTGTTTTGAAATGGTCTATTACTTGACTCTATTTCAATAACTCGCTCCTCGTATGTACCATACGAAATCACATCTTTATTTTGATGAATTGTATTATAAACCGCTTGAATTTTCTCTTTATTATATTGATTGCTTTGTAATCTATCTGTCGTCATTTCAAAAGTAACTAAATATGTTTTATCCACATTTAATACCGAGCTGGATTTATCGTTTAGATGGTGTAAATTATAAAATACATTAATTGAACTGGTTAGAGTTGCTAATCCAAATGTAATCTGTATTAGAAGAAGTACGGAAAATAGAAATCTCTTTTTTAATGCTATGAACGCACTTTTTATTCTCATCATTTTTACTCCTTTAATGCTTTAGCAGGTTCACTTTTAAGCACATATACAAATGGTATTACAGAGAGGATGAAAGCTATAGTAAGTGAAAGAAATACACACATTACAATATGAGTAGACTGTAAACTAATACTATAACTTGTAAACTCTATAATATTTTCACTCAAAATGCTAAAAATCCATTGTATGCATATTGCACAGGCTGATGCAGTGATTGCACATAAAAATAATTGACTAAATATAAAAATAAAAAGATTTATATTACTTGCTCCCAAAGCTTTCCTTAACGACAAACTTTTTTTCTTCGTATAAATCCAATAATAACTTACTATTATATTGGTAATGAAAGCTATACATAAAAGCCTATATGGAAAACTGAGTAACTCTTCTACGGCTTCACTTGAGTTTTTTTCCTTTTCATAGTTCTCTTTTTCACTAATCACTTTGGCATTTATATCTTTATTGTTCTGTTTCATATGCTGTATGAAAGTTTC
>NZ_JBNLYE010000115.1:0-12761 GCF_050172095.1 Bacillus sp. GMs2/2 | reverse complement strand
ATATTGAATTTTTAATAAAATTCAATTTGTAATACATATTATTTATTAGGGGAGGAAATAAGGGATGAACAAGAAACCGTTCAAAGTTTTGTCATCAATCGCATTGACAGCTGTATTAGGCCTTTCATTCGGAGTTGGCACTCAATCTGCATATGCTGAAACGCCTGTGAATAAAACAGCTACGAGCCCAGTTGATGATCATTTAATTCCGGAAGAACGTTTAGCAGATGCATTAAAAAAACGTGGGGTAATTGATTCGAAGGCTTCAGAGACAGAAACAAAGAAAGCAGTCGAAAAGTATGTAGAGAACAAAAAGGGTGAAAATCCTGGGAAAGAAGCAGCGAATGGGGACCAACTTACGAAAGATGCATCCGACTTTTTAAAGAAAGTGAAAGATGCGAAAGCAGACACGAAAGAAAAATTAAATCAACCAGCAACAGGCACACCTGCAGCGACAGGCCCAGTTAAAGGCGGTCTAAATGGTAAAGTACCAACTTCTCCAGCGAAACAAAAAGACTATAACGGTGAAGTTCGTAAAGACAAAGTACTCGTTTTACTTGTAGAGTACGCTGACTTTAAACATAATAATATCGACAAAGAGCCTGGATATATGTATTCTAACGATTTTAATAAAGAACATTATGAAAAAATGTTATTCGGCAACGAGCCATTTACATTAGATGATGGAAGTAAAATTGAAACGTTTAAACAATATTACGAAGAACAATCTGGTGGTAGTTACACAGTGGACGGAACAGTTACAAAATGGTTAACAGTTCCTGGTAAGGCGGCTGATTACGGTGCAGATGCTGCTAGCGGCGGCCATGATAATAAAGGACCAAAAGGGCCACGTGATTTAGTAAAAGATGCATTAAAAGCAGCTGTAGATAGTGGTATTGATTTATCAGAGTTCGACCAATTTGATCAATACGATGTAAATGGTGATGGAAATAAAAATCAACCAGACGGTTTAATCGATCACTTAATGATTATTCATGCGGGTGTTGGACAAGAAGCAGGCGGTGGTAAATTAGGCGATGATGCAATTTGGTCGCACCGTTGGACAGTTGGACCAAAGCCATTCCCAATTGAAGGTACACAAGCGAAAGTACCATATTGGGGTGGAAAGATGGCAGCATTCGACTACACAATTGAACCAGAAGATGGAGCGGTTGGTGTATTCGCACATGAATATGGTCACGATTTAGGTCTTCCAGATGAGTACGATACACAATATAGTGGTCAAGGTGAGCCGATTGAAGCTTGGTCTATTATGAGTGGCGGAAGCTGGGCTGGTAAAATCGCTGGAACGACGCCAACGAGTTTCTCACCACAAAATAAAGAGTTTTTCCAAAAAACAATCGGTGGTAACTGGGCAAATATCGTAGAAGTAGATTACGAGAAATTAAATAAAGGTATCGGTCTAGCGACATATTTGGATCAAAGTGTTACGAAATCTAACCGTCCGGGTATGATTCGTGTTAACTTACCAGACAAAGATATAAAAACAATTGAGCCGGCATTTGGAAAACAGTATTACTACAGCACAAAAGGTGATGATCTTCATACGAAGATGGAAACACCACTGTTCGATTTAACAAATGCAACGACTGCAAAATTTGACTTCAAATCATTATATGAAATTGAAGCAGAGTATGATTTCCTTGAAGTACACGCTGTAACGGAAGATGGTCAACAAACGTTAATTGAAAGACTTGGTGAGAAAGCAAATAGTGGAAATGCAGATTCGACAAATGGAAAATGGATTGACAAATCATATGATTTAAGTCAATTCAAAGGCAAGAAAGTAAAATTAACATTTGATTACATTACTGATGGTGGTTTAGCATTAAATGGATTCGCTCTTGATAATGCTTCATTAACAGTAGATGGTAAAGTAGCATTCTCTGATGACGCAGAAGGTACACCACAATTAAAATTAGATGGTTTCGTTGTATCTAACGGAACAGAGAAGAAAAAACATAACTACTATGTTGAGTGGAGAAACTATGCTGGGGCAGATAACGCGTTGAAATTTGCTCGCGGTCCAGTATTTAACACTGGTATGGTTGTATGGTATGCAGATTCAGCTTATACAGATAACTGGGTTGGTGTACATCCAGGACACGGTTTCCTTGGTGTAGTTGATTCTCATCCAGAAGCAATTGTTGGTACTTTAAATGGTAAACCAACAGTTAAGAGTAGTACGCGATTCCAAATCGCTGATGCAGCGTTCTCATTCGACAAAACGCCAGCTTGGAAAGTTGTATCTCCAACGCGTGGAACATTTACGTATGATGGTTTAGCAGGCGTACCAAAGTTTGATGATTCTAAAACGTATATTAATCAACAGATTCCAGATGCAGGACGTATTTTACCGAAGCTTGGTTTGAAATTTGAAGTAGTAGGACAAGCTGATGATAATTCTGCAGGTGCTGTTCGTTTATATCGTTAATACAGTAAAACTACCGAGAGATTTTCTTTCGGTAGTTTTTTTGTGAGCAATGAATTTTATATAGCTGAAAAAGTCATATATAATGTAACCTTAAGAATAGAAATTTGTTATATATGAAGTCTATATAAATAATGAAAGAATTGGATAAAAATAGTGGGAGAAGGTGAGTGAATGAGTATTTCCTCTATTGTAAGTAGGCAAAAGGAATATTTTTTAAAAGGGCATACGAGAAGCATCGAAATGAGAAAGAATAATTTGAAGAAGCTTTATGAAGGCATTCAGCGTTTTGAAGAAGAAATATTTCAGGCATTGAAATTAGATTTAAATAAGTCAGTTCACGAGTCGTTTACAACGGAAGTTGGATATGTATTAAAAGAAATTTCCTTTCAATTGAAACATATGTCATCGTGGAGTAAACCGAAACGAGTTCGAACAGCACTCACTCATTTTGGATCAAAAGGAAAAGTAGTGCCAGAACCGTATGGTGTGACGCTTATTATTGCACCGTGGAACTATCCTTTTCAATTAGCAATTGCACCACTTGTAGGAGCACTGGCAGCTGGAAATACAATCGTTTTAAAGCCGTCAGAGTTAACGCCAAGCGTTTCAAAAGTGCTTAAGAGAATGTTAGATGAATTATTCCCAGAAGAGCTTGTAGCGGTAGTAGAAGGTGGCGTTGAAGAGAGTACATCTTTGCTGAGGGAACCGTTTGATTATATTTTCTTTACTGGTAGTGTTGGCGTTGGAAAAGTTGTAATGGAAGCAGCAGCGAAACAGTTGACACCGCTCACTTTAGAACTTGGCGGGAAAAGTCCTTGTATTGTACATAAAGATGCAAAGATAGAGATGACAGCAAGAAGAATTGTTTGGGGTAAGTTTTTAAATGCAGGGCAGACGTGTGTAGCGCCTGATTATATGTATGTGCATTCTTCCGTGAAAGAAAAGCTAATTGAGGCACTGCGACATGAAATTACAGAGCAGTATAGTAAAGAACCTTTGCGAAATGAAAATTATGTGCGTATTGTAAGTGAGCGTCATTTTGAACGATTATGTGGATTCTTACAAGATGGTCAAGTCGTAATTGGTGGAAACTATAAGAAAGATACATTACATATTGAACCGACAGTACTAGCGGATATTACATGGAAAGATACTGTTATGGAAGATGAAATTTTTGGTCCGATTTTACCAATCATAGAGTACGACAACATAGAAGATGTAATTGGCACAATCCAGCAACATCCGAAGCCGTTAGCGTTATATGTATTTTCTGAAGATAAAGAAGTACAAAAGAAAGTGACGAGTAATATTTCATATGGTGGAGGCTGTATTAATGATGTTGTCTATCATCTTGCCACGCCATATTTACCTTTTGGGGGTGTTGGAAGTAGTGGATTAGGGGGGTATCATGGGAAAGAAAGTTTTCGGACTTTTTCACATTATAAAAGCATTTTAGCCCAATCTACAGCATTCGACATGAAAATTCGTTACTCTTCTACAAAAAGTGCTTTAAAATTCATACGAAAGTTGTTAAAATGATGATGGTGTTTATCAGTAGGCGTAGCCGTATGATAATAGCCCCTTCGCAATGGAAGGGGTTTTTCTGTTCGACGTTATGTATCATGCGAAAATGAATCCAACATACTACATAAAGAATAGAAACGAACGCTTGTTAAATAATCATTTTTGTTTGGATCGAAACAAAAAATAGTCTATAGAACATAAATATTTATTCATGAATATAAAAATTAAAAATTTAAGGTAGATAGGACGGGAAAATGAAAAAGATTATTAAAGTTGAAGCAGTTGAAAAACATTTTGGAAATCAAGTGATTATCCCACCTCTTTCTTTAGATATTAAAGAGGGAGAGTTTTTAACAATTTTAGGACCGAGTGGCTGCGGGAAAACGACTTTACTTCGTATGATCGCAGGATTTGAAACTCCAACTAAAGGGAATCTTTTATTAGATGCTGAAAGAATTAACGATTTGCCGCCATATAAGCGTCATATGAACCTAGTGTTCCAACATTACGCACTATTCCCACATATGACAGTAGAGAAGAATATTTGTTTTGGTATGAAAATGCAGAAAGTATCAGCAGCAGAGCAGAAAGAGCGTGCTGAAGAGGCAATGCGTTTAACGCAGTTACTTGAGTTCCGTAATCGTAAACCTGCGAAGCTTTCTGGTGGACAACAGCAGCGTGTTGCAATTGCAAGAGCGATTGTAAATAATCCGCGTGTATTACTATTAGATGAGCCACTTGGAGCGCTTGACTTTAAGTTACGAAAAGACTTGCAACGTGAATTGAAAAACTTACAACGTAATTTAGGAATTACGTTCATATACGTAACGCACGATCAAGAAGAAGCAATGAGCATGAGCGATCGTATTGTAGTTATGAATAAAGGACATATCGAACAAATCGGAACACCGAAAGAAATTTATAATAAGCCGAAAACATTGTTCGTTGCGACATTCATCGGTGAAAATAATATTGTGAAAAACGGGGAAGGCTATGTAGCAATTCGCCCTGAAAATGTAAAAGTACGTTCGGTTGAAGAGTCAATTTTAAAAGAATACCATCTTGGACATATTGAAGATATCGAGTTTGTCGGAAATATGGAGAAGCTTTATGTACGTGATGAGAAAACATCAGAATTACTAATGGCATATCAAACTGCTGAAGAGGCAGCGCAGTGGAGCATTGGAGATAATGTATATGTAGGCTGGGAGCAAGAGGACGAGGTGACCTTAAATTGAAAAAAGGGAAATTACTCGCACTACCTACAGTCGCGTGGCTGTTAATTTTCTTCCTAATCCCGCTCGTATTCGTATTAGGATTCGCCTTCATGCAGCGCGGAGCTTACGGGACAGTAGAAATGCAATTTACGCTGGAGAATATATCCCGTGTGTTTGATCCTTTGTACTTAGGAACGTTATGGGAAACTGTTAAGATCGCAGTTATTACAACAGTAATATGTTTATTAATTGGTTATCCGTTTGCGTATACAATTACAATTGTTGATCGCAAATACCGTTCTATTCTTTTATTATTGGCAACGATCCCGTTTTGGATTAACTTTCTTGTTCGTTCATACGCATGGATTGTTATTTTACGTTCACAAGGTCTTGTGAATACGTTGTTATTAAAGCTTGGCATTATTAGTGAACCGTTAAATTTATTATATAATACTCCTTCTGTAATACTCGGAATGGTCTATTCTTTATTACCATTTATGATTTTACCAGTGTATGCAGCAATTGAGCAGCTGGATAAGCGTAAGCTAGAAGCGGCTTATGATTTAGGAGCAACACCAATAAAGGCATTTTGGAATATAACAGTGCCGATGACTATGTCAGGAATTGCGACTGGTTCTATTTTAGTATTCGTTTCTTCTATCGGAATGTTTGTTGTATCAGACGTGATGGGCGGATCGAAAGTAGCATTAATCGGAAACGTTATTCAAAATCAATTCTTAGGTGCACGTGACTGGCCATTTGGATCTGCGTTATCGATTATCGTTGTTCTATTCTCTGTTCTGTTAATTTACTTATATTATCGTGCAACGAAAGTATATAAATATAATGAGAACGGAGGGGAATAGGCAAAGATGAAGAAGTTTTTAGTTTCTTATTCTTGGTTAATTTTGTTATTCTTGTATTTTCCAATGATGGTTTTAATGGTCTATTCTTTCAACGACTCTCGCATTAATGCGGAGTGGGAAGGTTTTACATTCCATTGGTATACAGATTTATTTCAAAAACAAGATGTTATTGATGCATTTGTAAATAGTATTACGATTGCAGTTATAACAACGATTGTGACAACGGTACTTGGTGTATTCTTTGCAATTGCTTTACATCGTTATAAATATCGTTTCGAAGGGGCTATTAATGGCCTTGTATATTTACCAATTTTAATTCCTGATATTTTAATGGGATTATCTTTACTAATTCTTTTCAGCCAGTTAGGAATGGAACTTGGACAAACAACGATTATTATTGCACATATTACATTTAGTATTTCGTTTGTTGTTGTTATTTTAGCTGCGCGTCTTTCAAGTATGGGACGTGACTTAGAAGAAGCTGCAAATGATCTAGGAGCAACGCCTTGGCAAACGTTTCGTTATGTAACGTTCCCAGCAATTGCACCGGGAGTTATTTCGGCAGCATTATTAACATTCACATTATCAATTGATGATTTTGTAATTAGTTTCTTCGTATCAGGACCAGGATCAACAACATTGCCATTATATATTTACAGTATGGTTAAGCGCGGAGTATCACCAGAAATTAATGCTCTTTCTACAATTTTAATTGTTGCTATCGTAGGATTAATGGTTCTATCTGAAATCTTCCGGAACAAAGGTGCAGATGGTGAAGAAAACTCTGGAGGACACCTTCCTTTATAATACGAACGATATAGAAAGTACAAGGGGGTAATAAACCGATGAAATTAATGAAAAGAATAGCTGGCGCAGCAATTAGTTTTAGCCTTGTTGCTGGTGTGCTTGCTGGTTGTGGTGAAAAGAAAGAAGAATTAAATATTTATAGCTGGGCTGACAATTTTGATGAGCAAGTGCTAAAAGATTTTGAAAAGAAATATAATGTGAAAATTAACTATGACAAGTACGCAAGTAATGAAGAAATGCTTGCGAAATTACAAGCTGGTGGCGCAAAGTACGACTTAATCCAGCCGTCTGATTACATGGTTAAAACAATGGCGAAAATGGACTTATTAGCGCCGTTAGATAAAAAGAATATCCCGAATATCGAAAATATGGTTTCTAATTTCAAAACACCTGCGTTTGATCCAGAGAATAAATATTCTTTAGTGTACACTTGGGGTGTAACAGGGATTGCATACAATAAAAAGTATGTGAAAGAAGCACCTACAAGCTGGGCGGACTTATGGAATGAGAAATATAAAGGACATGTAACGTTACTGAACGATTCTCGTGAGGTATTAGGAGTGGGTCTTAAGAAGCACGGGTTCTCAAACAGTACGAAAGACGATGCACAATTAAAGACAGCAGCAGATGATTTAAAGAAGCTGCTTCCAAACTTATTAGCATTTGATACAGATAACATTAAACAAAAATTCATTACAGAAGATGCTTGGATCGGAACAGTTTGGTCTGGAGATGCAGCATTTATCGCAAAAGATAATAAAGATGTAGAATATGTTGTACCGAAAGAAGGCGGCACAATTTGGGCTGATACGTTAGCAATTCCAAAAGGTGCAAAACATAAAGAGCTTGCTGAGAAATTTATGAACTACTTACTAGATGAAAAAGTAAGTGTGAAAAACTACGAGTCAATTGGTTACAGTAATCCAAATGAAAAAGCTCATCCTCTTCATAGTAAAGAATACCGTGATAATCACATGATTTTCTTAACGAAAGAAGAGTTAGATCGTACAGAATGGCTTGTTGATGTAGACGATAAGTTAAAAGACTATGATCGTTACTGGACAGAGCTAAAAACAAAAGGTAAATAAGTAAGGAAATGCGGTTTCTAAAGTAGAAATCGCATTTTTTCATAGTAGGAGGAAATCGTTTGAATAAGAAGTTACATCAGTATGAGGTAATGTGTATCGGTTTGTTATTTGCTGTATTTGGTATTGTTGCTTGGCGCGTACATGCAGGTGGCGTTACAGTGATGGATACATATGTCCGTGGATTAGTAAGAGGGCTACAAACGGAAAGTTCTCTTATATTTTTCTCGTACTTTACAAAATTGGGATCAGCAATTGGGATAGTCGCTACGCTCGTCATAAGCTTGCTTGTTTTTTGGAAGAAGCGTTATTATGCTGCGATGATTGTATATCCAATGGGGATTTTAATAACACATCTTGTGAATAAAGGGATAAAAGAGATTGTAAAGAGAGAACGTCCGTCATTAAATGAAGCGCTAGATGCACTTGGATATAGTTTTCCTAGTGGACATGCAATGCTATCGATTATGACATTTGGATTTCTTACTTATATCATTGCTGCTAATTTGAAAAGCGTAGCTGGGAAATGTGTCACAACGATTTTGATGGGTATAGTAATTCTATCGATTGGATTAAGTAGAGTCATTTTAAATGTACATTACCCAACTGATATTTTAGCTGGTTACTGCGTAGGTGGTATTTTGTTAATTATCGCGATTTACTACCATCGTTTACTTACTGAGAGATTAGGGTTTAATAAAGAGAGGTAGAAAAATGTCTGGAAAAACTATTATTATAGTTTTTCCAGACGTTTTTTGTTTATATCAAGATGTGATACAGTATAAGTGACAATTGAATTATTTAAAGTAGGTGAAAATGTGTGAAGACAAACGTACATAAAGTTGATAAGTGGGGGAAGTTAGGAGCCTTTTTGTATCAGTTTCGTTATACAGTAATTGTAGCGTTACTGTTGCTCGCAATCGCACTTGGGATTTTTGCTCCAAAGCTACCGGGAGTATTAGGTGGTGACGGTTTCCAAACGGAAGGCGACTATCAAAAAACAAAAGAAATTTTAGATCAAGATTTTAAGAAGTCTCAAGATACGCTTCTGCTCGTTTTTGAGAAAAATAAAGATGCTTCACATGAGGAATTTAAAAAGCGAATAGATGAAATTGTAAAGAATGTTCAAGAGAAAGAGAGCTATGAATCTTTCCATCACCCAATCCAAAATAAAGAAATGCTACAAGATGACATCGGTTATGCGACAATTTTATTTTCCGGGAAAACAAATAAAGAAAGAATGGAAAAGACATTACAATTTGCTGATGAGATTGGGAAAGAAAGTAATGTAGCATTAAAAGTAACACCTACAGGATTCCCGAAAATTAATCAAGAGATTAATGAAAGAACGCAAAATGATTTAAAAGTAGCAGAAATGATTGGATTACCAATTGCGTTTCTTGTATTACTATTTTCGTTTGGTAGTCTTTTGGCATCAATTTTACCGATTTTGAATGGGGCGCTTAGTGTTATTAGTACGATGGGGATATTGTATTTCATCGGTGTTGATAAAGAACTATCTATTTTCGTGTTAAACGTTGCGCCGATGATTGGACTTGCATTATCTATTGATTTTGCGCTATTATTTGTGAACCGTTTTCGAGAGGAAGTTGCTAAACGAACGGTAAAAGAAGCGATAGCAATTACATATCAAACGGCAGGACGTGCGATTGTATTTTCAGGATTATGCGTATTTGTTGGGTTATCCGGTTTGTTTTTCTTTAAGATAGATTATATTCAATCTGTCGCGATTAGCGGAATGATTGTTGTCATTATGAGCATTTTATTCTCACTCACACTTCTTCCAGCACTATTATCGTTAATAGGTAAAAGAATATTAAAAAAGAATCAAGTAGCACATACGCCGGCAAAAGCATGGCGTAAATTTGCACAATTTGTCATGAAACATCCAATTGCAATGATTATTGTTGTTACAACATTTATTGTTATTTGCTTATTACCATTACGTACAGCGAATTTGCAGTTCCCTGGTGTTGAAGCTTTACCTGAAAAGAGTGATACAAGGATTGCATATGAAAAGTATGAAGAAGCATTTAATGAAACTGTCAAAACACACGCTGATGTTACGTTAGTTGTAGAGACGAAAAAAGATATGAAAGAAAAAGAAAGTCTACAAAAGATAGAAGAAGTCGTTCAAAAGTTAAAAGATGATAAGAAAGTACATGAAGTAAGAAGTTTATACGACGGGTTAACTGGAATGAAAGCAGATCAAGTTGTTGGAATATTGCAGTCGCCAGAATCAGCGAAACTAACTCCTGTATTTGAAGCATACACGCAAGGGAATAAGACGACGATAGAAATCTTTTTGAAAACAAAACCACGTACAGAGACTGCAAAACAGTGGGTACGTGACTTTAAAAAGAACTATAAAGAAACGGATGTTACGTATTATCTAGGCGGAATGACGACGTTTCAACAAGAATTAGAAGATGAAATTAAAGATAAAGTTGTAATTGGTATGTCTGTTATATTTGGATCGACCTTTGTTATATTATTATTTGCATTCCGATCTATACTCATTCCAATTAAGGCAATTGTTATGAATATACTTAGTTTAAGTGCAACCATTGGAATTGTTGTTTGGTTATTTGAAGGTGGTCATTTCGGTTTAGAAGCAAGTCCGGTTCTGTTTGTCTTACCAATCTTCATTTTTGGCCTCGTATTTGGGCTTAGTATGGATTATGAAGTATTTCTTATTTCACGTATTCATGAGCTCTATGAAGAAACAGGAGATAACGATCAAGCAACGTTAGAAGGGCTCGTTTCAACAAGTAGAATCATTACATCAGCTGCTTTAATAATGATTGTTGTAACTGGTGCATTCGCATTTACTGATATTTTACCAGTAAAGCAGATGGGTCTTGGCGTTGCATTAGCAATATTTCTTGATGCAACAATTATTCGTCTTATGCTCGTACCAAGCTTAATGAAGTTATTTGGAGACTGGAACTGGTGGTTACCATTTCGAAAAAAACGAGAAAAATCATCATAAAAAATGCTCATCATATTGATGAGCATTTTTTATGAATAGCAAAGCCTACATTTTGCAAATAGTATGTGATAAGAACATTACATAATAAGTAGGTGAAGGCAATGTTTCGTTATTTTAAGTTTAAGTTAAATGATACAGTACAGTTTGCCGAGAACGATGGGCATATGTATCGCATTGTCGGTTATCGGTTAGAAAAAGGATTTTATCCAAAAGATGAATGGACTCATATCATTTATGAACTACTTAGAGAATTTGACGGGTATACGATGGATGCAGAAGAGGAAGAACTTGTAAAGGTCGTTCAAGTAGAGGATGAGTATTATAAAATACAAGAAGTATCAGGTTATCGCTATCCAGTAAAAATGAAACAAAAACAACAAGTGATGAAAATAGAAAAGATGGACGATTTATTAGATGCTTACAATGATTATAAAAGGTTGGCGGATTTCTTTAAAGATTTATCGTATGAACAAAAAGCTGAAGAAGTATTATTAGAAATGAAAAGACTTAGAGCTTGAGGGGCAGTCTATTATAAGACTGTCCTCTATTTTTGACAGTGCATCAAAGTGTGTTTTCCGTTACAATGAGAGAATCAATAGAAATAAGGTGATAAACAGTATGGAAACAAAGAAAAAGGGCGAATGGTGTGAAATTATCGTTCCAGCTAAATGGAATGGTATAAGTATTGAATCGGTATTAAAAGTAGAATGGGAAATACCGAAAAAGCTATTACATCAGCTTCGTATGGAAAAAGGTGTTACGGTTAACGGGGAACAAAGAAGATGGAATGAGCTTTTAAAAGAGAACGATAAGTTACAAGTCCATATGTTTGCAGAGGAAGAGTACGGTGTAGATCCAGAATATGGTGAATTACATGTAGTATACGAAGATGATCACGTACTTATCGTAAATAAACCAGAGCAAATGGACACACACCCTGCTGAAAAAGGTGGAACCGGGACGCTTGCAAATCTTGTTGCTTTTCATTTTCAAATGCAAGGTTTAGAGGCGAAGGTGCGTCATATTCATCGTTTAGATAAAGATACGACAGGTGGTGTCGTGTTTGCTAAGCATAGAATTGCTGGTGCAATTATGGATCGTCTATTAATGGAAAGAAAAATTAAAAGAACGTACGCAGCGCTCGTTGAAGGGAAAGTAAAGAAGAAACAAGGAAAGATTGATGCTGCTATCGGAAGGGACCGCCATCATGCTACAAGGCGTCGTATTTCTCCAAAAGGTGACCAAGCTATCACATATTATAAAGTAGAAAAGTATTTTAAGAAGCAAAACACTACTTTCGTAACGTTACAATTAGAAACGGGTAGAACACATCAAATTCGTGTTCATATGAGTCATAATGGTAATCCACTAGTTGGGGATGTATTATATGGTGGACAAACAAAATATATGTCCAGTCAAGCATTGCATGCGATGAAGATAAATTTCTTGCATCCAATTACGAAAGAAGCAATTGAAGTTGATGTGCCGTTTCCTACAAAGTTAAATAAAAAAATAAAAGAATTTCAAAAAGAAAATGCGTAAAGTATAAGTTTTAACTTGAAAAAAGTAGATTTTTGCAGGGATTTCTCTAAAAGAAGCGAAGCCGTTAAGAGAAAAGAGAGGTGAGAATCACTTGATCAAATATAAGTATGTACTTGGAATATTTTTCGCTTGTCTTTTACTTACTCTATTTCTCTATCCCTATTTACCAAATCGTATGGCAGTACATTGGAATGTAAATGGTGAGCCAAACGAGTTTATGAGTAAACAAGTTGTTGTAGCATTTATTCCTTG
>NZ_JBNLYE010000114.1:0-12813 GCF_050172095.1 Bacillus sp. GMs2/2 | reverse complement strand
ATGACGGATTTTACTTTGTAGCATGGACAAAATGAATAATGAACTTAAATGTAAAAGAATTTTTATAATGAAATAAAAAAGGAGTGGAAGAAATGGAAAAGAAAACAATGGGAATCCATCATATTACAGCGATTGTAGGGCATCCACAAGAAAATGTAGACTTTTATGCTGGTGTATTGGGGTTACGTTTAGTGAAACAAACAGTGAATTTTGATGATCCAGGTACGTACCATCTTTATTTTGGAAATGAAGGAGGAAAGCCTGGAACAATTATTACGTTTTTCCCATGGGCAGGTGCTCGTCAAGGTATTATTGGAGATGGTCAAGTAGGAATTACGTCTTACGTTGTACCAAAAGGTGCAATGGAGTTTTGGGAAAATAGATTAGAAAAGTTCGATGTTTCGTATACAAAAATGACTCGTTTTGGAGAGCAGTATTTAGAATTTGATGATCCGCATGGTTTGCATATAGAATTAGTTGAAAGAGAAAAAGGCGAATTAAATAATTGGAGTTTTGGAGAAGTTACACCAGAAGTAGCAATTAAAGGGTTTGGAGGTGCTGTTCTTTTATCTACACAGCCTCAAAAAACAGCTGAATTGTTAGAACATATTATGGGTCTTGAAAAAATTGGAGAAGAGGGTGAATTTGTTCGATTCCGTTCTTCTGCTGACATTGGAAATATTATTGATTTGAAATTATCAACAATCGGTCGTGGCCAAATGGGCGTTGGCACAGTTCATCATATTGCCTGGAGAGCGAGTGACGATGCTGATCAGCTAGACTGGAAAGAGCATGTGTCGCGTTTTGGATATCACGTAACTCCTGTACAAGATCGAAATTATTTTAACGCGATTTATTTTAGAGAACATGGTGAAATCTTATTTGAAATTGCAACAGATCCTCCTGGTTTCGCTCATGATGAATCGTTAGAGACGATGGGTGAGGAATTAAAGTTACCGGAACAATATGAACAACATAGAAAACAGATTGAACAAACGCTTTTACCATTTGAAGTGAGAAATTTAGATTAAAGTGATTGAAGGGGGAACAGGATTATGATGAAACATGTTTTTCAAAAAGGAAAAGATACGTCAAAACCAGTGTTGTTATTACTTCATGGCACAGGTGGTAATGAAGTAGATTTACTACCACTTGCAGAAATAGTTGATCCGGAAGCGTCGGTATTAAGCGTTAGGGGAAATGTGTTAGAGAATGGGATGCCGCGTTTCTTCCGCCGATTAGCAGAGGGCATTTTTGATGAAGAGGATTTAATTTTCCGTACGAAGGAATTAAATGAATTTTTAGATGAAGCGGCTAAAGAATATAAATTCGATAGAAATAACATTGTAGCTATCGGTTATTCGAATGGGGCAAATATCGCAGCAAGCTTATTATTCCATTACGAAAATGCATTGAAAGGTGCTGTGCTTCATCACCCAATGGTACCAAGAAGAGGAATGCAATTAGCAAATTTAGCAGGGAAATTTGTGTTTATTGCTGCTGGGACAAATGACCCAATTTGTTCATCAGCAGAGTCAGAGGAATTGAAGATACTATTAGAAAATGCAAACGCGAATGTAACAATGCATTGGGAAAATCGAGGGCATCAATTAACGATGGGTGAAGTAGAAAAAGCAAAAGAGTGGTATGACAAAGCATTTTAAAAAAGAAGCATCTGCTAACGATTAGCAGATGCTTCTTTTTTATTTAAGACTGGATTGCAAGATGAGATGAAGAAAGTGGTAGCTCAATATCAACAATTGTACCTTCATTTAATTCGCTTGAAATGTGTAATTTACCATGATGTTCTTCAATTATTTTGTAACACATCATTAATCCTAGTCCTGTGCCTTTTTCTTTTAAACTATAAAAAGGCTCGCCTAGACGGGAGATACGATCTTCTGGAATGCCACAACCTTCATCGATAATTCGTATTAAGATGAAATTATCCTCTAATGGTTTTGTTTGGATGAAAATATTTCCGCCATTTGGCATCGCTTCTATCGCATTTTTTAATATGTTTATAAAAACTTGTTTTAATTGGTTGCCGTCACATTGAATATCATATACGTAATCAAAATGATCCATGATGATATGAACGCTATGCATAATTGCAGTCGGTAAAATAAATGTAACTACCTCTTCAATTAAAGTTTGTATGTTACAAGTTTGGATAGATAATACTTGTGGCTTAGACATCGCCATAAATTGACTCGTGATGGATTCCATTTGTGAAATCTCACTTAACATAACATCGATATACCATTTTTGCTCCTCATTTATTTCAGGGAGGAGCAATGTTAGAAAACCCTTTAGGGAAGTGAGTGGATTCCGAATTTCATGGGCAATTCCAGCTGTCAGTTGTCCGACTACTGCGAGCTTCTCAGATTTTCGTAGTAACTTTTCAGTTTCTTTTAGCTCAGTAACATCTCTCCCCATCACGATAAGACCTTTGCGAGAACCATCAGGATGATAAAGCGGAACTTTTGATATACTTAAGATTAAATCGAAATCATCTCTATGTATAATAAATTCCTCGCCATGAAGAATTTGTCTTTGTTGCCATGCTAGTTCATCTACTTCTTCACAATGTAAAAAAGCTTCTCGGTATGCTTCATTATATTGAATGAGTTCGCTATCTTTTTTCCCGTGGTAAGGTACATGATGGAAGTTGAAGCAAGAAAGTGCGTAGTCATTTGCCTCAAGCCAGCGCCCTTCATGATCTTTAAATATAACAAACGCAGGCATGGAGTTTACTAATGTACGTAATCTCTTCTCACTTTCTTTTAGCATATTCTCAATTCTTTCTGATTTTTCAAGTGGCTTCATAATAGCGTATACACCAGTAAGACGATTTTGAACAAAAATAGGAACTAGTTTTGTCACAACATCTAATAAGAATCCATTTTTATGATAAATAGATAAGATATACTCTTGTTGATTATCCGCTTCAGTATTCTTTATATTTTGTAATACTTGCTCAGAAATATGGGCTCCTAAAATAGAGGTAATATTTTTCTGTTCTAATTCTAAAGAAGTGTAACCTAATATTCTTTCGGCAGAAGGATTTATATGTAGAATAACTCCTTCTAAATTTAATGAAATAATACTATCAGGATTATGTTCGAACAGAGATGCGTACATTTCTGTTAATGAACGATCTTGTATATGGTTTCGCAAACGTCTAGAAATGTTCGGATGACGTTTTTTTTGAGTTGGTGAATATTTTTTACGACTCATAATAGTTCCTCCGTACAAATAGCATCTAAAAAGATTTGTCTATTCATAACTATAATATAGATGTGATGTGTATTTCTATAAAAAATGGAAGTTATAGAATAAATTTTGTTTTTTTATTTTTTTTGCAAAGTGAATGCAGGATGGTAATAAGGGGAACTTATATTGTTTTATAACCCTTTTGTAAGTTACAGACGGCTGTTTTCCGTATAACATTAGGGTAGAGGAGGGGGAGAGAAAATGAAAAATTATATTCAAGGGATTGATCACGTGCAAGTAGCTGCACCTGTAGAGTGTGAAGAAGAGGCGCGTGATTTTTATGGGAATAAAATTGGTATGGTAGAAATTCCAAAGCCAGAAGAGTTGAAAAAACGAGGTGGATGTTGGTTTAAATGTGGAAATCAAGAAATCCATATTGGTGTCGAGCGGAACTTTACACCAGCTAAAAAGGCTCATCCAGCTTTTTATGTGAATGAAATTAATGAATTTAAGCAAACACTTATAGAGCAAGGTGTAAAAGTGATTGATGATTATGCACGGCCAGATGTAATTCGATTTTACGTATCAGACCCGTTTGGAAACAGAATTGAATTTATGCAAAATAAAGACTAGGTGTATTCCCACCTAGTCTTTAACTTCTTCTGAAAAGTCCTAACACTTCTACAGTTTCTGTAATATTAACGAATGCATTCGGGTCAATTTCAGAAATTGTAAGTTTCATACTTGCTAATTCTTCACGAGAAACAACCGTCATAAGTACACGCTTTTTCTCGCTTGAATAAGCGCCTTCGCCATCAAGTAACGTTATTCCACGTACAACAGTTGAAAGAAGTTGTTTTTTCATTTTTTCTGCTTCATTTGTTACAATCATAAGTGTAACTTTACGATGTTTTGTATGAACAGCATCAATTACTTTACCAGTTACATAAATTGAAAGTAAGCTTGTAAGTGCAACATCCCAAGTGAAGAAAAATCCTGCGATTATTACAACGACTGCATTTAAAACAATAAGGAATCCGCCAAGTTTAATGTCTCGCTTGCGGGATAAAAGCATACCGATAATATCAAATCCACCAGTGGATCCATTACAGTTAAAAACAAGACCAATACCAGCTCCGGCGATGACACCTCCGAAGATAGAAGATAACAATGGATCTGTTGCTACGACTTTTACTGGAACGTAGTATAATGCAACAGATAATACAACTACAGAGACAACTGTGTTAAAAATTACTTTTTTTCCAAGGCCTATGTACCCTAAAATAAGGATAGGTAAGTTTAATACAAAGTTAATAATGCCTGTGTTTACAGGGGTTACAATCCCTAAAATAATAGCAATTCCGCCAATTCCACTACTTAAAATTTTGTGGGGGATAAGGAAAAGATTAAAGGCAACCGCAATAATAATAGAACCGATAATAACACCAAGGAATCTGACCATTTCTTTCCCGTCCTTCACTGAAAAATTCATATTATTTCAAGATTATATATGATATTGAAAGTTTTGGGTAAAAACAGTTTATTTTGGTAAATTAGATTAATCGAAAGAATTTGAGTATTTTATCATTTGAAAGGGGATACAGTTGTGAAGATAAAAACATATCAACAGAAAAGCCCGTTGAAGCAAGAATGTGAGGATTCTTATTTTTGTAATAAAGATAAAAAGATTTATGGTGTATGTGACGGTGCAACACCACTTGTCCCGTTTCGTGATGAAAATGGACATAATGGAGCATACATCGCTTCGCATTTATTTGCAAGTTATTTTACTGCATTACGAGAGAATCATAGTTTACAATTTGCAGTTGCCAAAGCAAATGAAGCATTGCAAAGCAAAATGTTAGAATATGAAGTAGACACGGGGAAAAAAGAGCATTTGTGGTGCACATGTATCGCGGCAGTTCAAATAGTTGGTGAGAAAATTGAATATGCACAATTAGGGGACTGTATGATTGTCGCAACTTTTCAAAATGGAACGATGCAAGTATTAACGAAAGACACAGTTGAAGGAATTAGTAAACGAGCAAAAAGGAAGAGGGAAGAAAATCGTAAAAAAGGGTTATCTGTACCAGAAGAATATGTTTTTCAAGATGTGCGAGAACAGTTAAAATACAATCGTTATCTTGCAAATATGCCAAATGGTTATTCAGTTGCAAATGGAATGAAAGAAGCGATACATTATTTACAACATGGTGAATTACATATAGATGAAGTGAGTGGAATTTTTATTTGTTCAGACGGGTTATTCCACCCAGATTGGTCATTAGAACAAACTGTTGCATATATAAGAAAGAATAGTATAAACGAATATGTAGCAATCATTGAAGAGCTAGAAGCGGAAAAGAGAATAAGGCCAGATGATAAAACGATTATTATGATTGATTTTTAAGAGGAGGCAGTTCAAATGGAAATTAAATGTGTCAATCTAACATTTCAAGATGAATTAGTTCCTTTAGAAAAAGTAAATCAACTGATTATCCACCATACAGCTGAAGATGGATGGGACGTGTATAAAACGCATGAATTTCATCAAAAAGTACGGGGGTGGAGCGGGATTGGTTACAATTATTTTATTGAAGAAGATGGAACTGTAGTGGAAGGACGAGGTTTACATATTGGAGCGCATGCGAAAGACCATAACCGTTATACAATTGGAATATGTATGACGGGAAATTTCGATAAATACGATCCAACTCCTGCACAAGTGAATGCATTATATTCTTTATGCAAAATGTTTATGAAGCAATTTGCTATAAAGGAAAAAAATATACTAGGTCATAGGGAGTTAGAAGGAGTTACAAAAAGCTGTCCTGGTAATCGTTTTTCTATGGTAGAGTTAAGGAAGATATTATCTTAAATATAGAGGAGTAACAACGATGATGAATATAAAAATACCAAATGATAAAAAAGAAGAGCTTGTAGCGCAAATTCAGCAATTTTTCATGGAAGAAGATCTAGATGAAATTGGACGTTTCCAAGCAGAGCGTTTAATAGAAGAAATGATTAAATTAGTTGGACCATTTGCATACAATCAAGCAATTGGAGATGCAAGAAAGCTTGTAAGTGAGAAATTAACGAATATCGAAGAAGATTTATACGTGTTAGAGAAGAATGAAGGGAAATAAAAAAAGAGCCGATGGGCTCTTTTTTATTTTTCTTTCTTATGTTCCTTATATTCATGTACTTTTTCTTTCACATTACCAACTGTATCTTTGGAGGTGCCTTTCACCTTATCCCATTTTCCTTCAGCTTGTAATTTCTTATTGTCAGTTACTTTCCCGACAACTTCTTTTACTTCACCTTTTACCTTATCAATGGCACCTTCTACTTTTTCTTTTAAACCATGATCATGTTTAGTCATACATTTCTCCTCCTTGCAGTTTGATTAGAATTCTCTTTTCATATTGCAAGTTGAATGATGTATCTAGTAATAGCGTAACAAATCTAGTTGGAATATTCAAATGATTAATAGGATAGAAAAGGAATTGTCATAAAATGTTTAAAAATGTAACGGAAGGAGAAAGAAAGTAAATTATAATATGTCTTTTGCGGTCCATATTGATTTTGTATAAGCAATTTTCATATGGGCCCGTTCCATGTTATTTTGACTGCGGCTACCAAAGCGGGCTTGGCCAACTATTAAATGACAATTTGTCGCTATAGCTTTTTCTATTCTTTTTTGAATTAATGCAGTATGACAGCCGTTACGTTGAAATTCTGGCAAAGTAGCAGAAGCAGCTAATGATGCGACACCCTTATTTATATACAGGACACCAATACCGGCAGGGATATTTTGAACTTCAGCTATGAAAAAATGCCATCCTGGTTCATTGTAAAGAATTTCATTATTTTGGCGCACACCATCTGTTGTAAAGGATGGCATATTAAATCCACGTACATAAATGTCTGCAAAAATATCAAAATCATTTTCTTTTAGTTTTCGTATTGTAATATTAGAAGGAAGAAGTGATGAACCCTCTCTCGGTATACTATACAAAGCAGTATGGAAGCTAGATTGATAAAACCCTTTTTGAGATAAGTATTGAAATAATTCAGTTGTACCTTGTGCTGGGGTAATTTCAAAACGACAAGTGATTTGTAGTGATTGATAATAAGAGATAATTTCATCTAACTCATCTGTATTTGTAAATGTAATACCTTTTACCGTATTAAAAGCAGGACCAGCAATTATTTTTGATGAAAAGGCAGTGGCACTACCGAATTTTTTCATTTGCACTTGCATTGGGTTTCCGCTCATTGTTTGTAGTCTCTCTAATTTAGAAGAGAGCATATCAATTTCTGCATTTTCAATTTCTGTTGCCATATCGAGTGTCATAACAGTAGTCATAAAATTCCTCCGTTAATAAATATATTTCATAGTACATATACGATTTTTGTTTTGAGATTCCTGTTGAAATGTGAGAGAATAAGAGGTTTTTTG
This sequence comes from Bacillus sp. GMs2/2, assembly GCF_050172095.1. Classification (NCBI taxonomy): domain Bacteria; kingdom Bacillati; phylum Bacillota; class Bacilli; order Caryophanales; family Bacillaceae; genus Bacillus; species Bacillus sp. GMs2/2. The sequence continues at coordinate 5,135 of NZ_JBNLYE010000114.1, read as the reverse complement.
GAAGGGAAATGGAAGTGAACTGTCGAAGGGAGTAGAAACAGATTAAAGGTGGTGCTCTCATGAAACAAAAAGCCGTGCAGACATGCTCTAATTGTGGTTCTCAAAATATAGGAGAAGGTGAGTTTGTCGGATATGCACAAATACGGAAAAAGGAAACGATGTTCACATCTTCGCCGGTGGATGCTTATATTTGTACAGATTGTGGGAATATCCTTTTATTAAAGGTAAGGAATTATGAAAGGTTTAAACAGAAACCGTTATGATTATTGAGAAGTGGTCATATCCAACTTTGTATACGAAACGACTTATGTTAAGGAAAATGAATATGAGTGATAGTTTACATATATATGAGTATGCTACAGATAAAGAGATGACAACTTTTACTGTATGGGATGCTCATCGATCGTTATGTGACACATATAACTATATAGAAGAAATTGTGGGTCAGTACAATGGAGGGCAAGTAGCACCTCTTGGAATTGTATTAAAAGAGGAAAAAAAACTTATAGGCACGTGTGGATTTATAAAATATGATTTGGTCACACATACAGCAGAAATTGCATACGCCTTATCTCGAAAATATTGGGGAAGAGGATTAGCTACGGAGGCTGTGTTAGCTTTTTTCTACTATGGTTTTCATGAATTGCATCTTAATAGTATTGAAGCGGGATGTGATTCAGAAAATGAAGCATCTGAAAAATTAATGAAACGTTTGAATATGGAGTACAAATATACAATTCAGAAGGATATGTTTATTAAAGGTAAGAATCGTGATACAAAAAGGTATTTTATATCTAGAGAAAGATATATGAATCAATGAAATATCTTACATTGAAAACTCCTTTAAATGAATTAAGGAGTTTTTTTATTTTGATAACAACAAATGGACTATTAGGAAGCGCTATTTTTATTAACGTTCTAAGTATAGAAAAAAAACGCTATATAACACAATCGCAACCGCAAGTTGACAAAGTGCAACCGCAGGAAGATAGAGATAAGGGCAATGTTTACATACAATTTAGGTAAGAAAACAAAGGGGGACACACATATGGGATTTGGTGAAAAGCTTTTTAGATTAAGAAAGGAAAAGGGCCTTTCTCAAGAAGCATTAGCTGAAAAATTAAATACCACAAGGCAAGCAGTTAGTAAATGGGAAAACGGTCAAGGTTTTCCTGAAACTGAAAAATTAATAATGATTGGAAATGTATTTGAAGTATCACTCGACTATTTATTAAAAGAAACTGCAGAGCAAAGTAACGAAAAGGAAAATGGTTACTATGTAAGTAAGGAAATGGCAGAAGGGTATGTAGTGTATGGACAAAAAATTTCTAAATATATTGCGTTAGGATTTAGTTTGCTTATTTTATCTACAATACCGTACTTATTATTTAAAGAAAATGCGACAATGTCTACGTTTCTTGTCATTATCATTGCAGTGCTTGGGATTGGAGCAATGATGGCATCTGTAACGATAGAAGAGAGTCGATACAATGTATTGAAAAAGGAAGAACTACTATTTGATCAAAACTTTCTAAAAGAATTGACCAAAAGATATGCGACTATTAAGAAGAAGTATACGGCAGTAGTGATCGTTGGATTTTGTTTTATTGCAGCAGGAGCGATACCGTTTTTATTTGAGAAAAAACGAATTACTTCAGGAGAGCTTGTGCAGTACTACCCTTATTGTGTTGTACTTATTGCTATCGGAGTTTATCTTTTTGTTCGTGTGTTAGGAGTATGGGAGATATATCGGATCTTAGTAGAAAATAAAGAATATAGTAATCGTCTTATTTTTAAACTGAAAAAGAAAGTGAGAAAAAAGGTAGATAGTTTATAAAAGATAAAAAAACATGTTTCGAATCAATGTATTCAAAACATGTTTTTTATCGTTCTGAATTATTTCCAAGAAAATAATTCAGAAAATACAGAAAAATATAGTGGTTATTTGCAGAAGTCTGTTATAATAAACGGAAAATGAAAACGTTTTAAAGGGGGACATAACCAATATGATGATGAATGTACCGCTAACAATTAGTTCTATGATGGAAAGAGCAGAAAAACTGTTTTCCAAGAAAGAAATTGTTTCACGGACACATGATACAGTTACGACGTTAACGTATAAGCAGTTAGGTGAAAGGACGAGAAGGCTTTCCAGTTCGTTAAAAAAATTAGGAATTAAAGAAGGCGAGCGTATAGGAACGTTAGCGTGGAATCATCATCGACATGTGGAAGCGTATTTTGCTATTCCAGGTATTGCTTCTGTTTTGCACACGATTAATATTCGTTTATCTCCTCAACATATTTCATACATTATTCAGCACGCAGAAGACCGAATTCTACTTATAGATGAAGATCTCGTACCGCTCGTTGAAAATATTCAATCACAATTATCAACTGTACAAGCTTACATTATTATGACTGATAAAGATGAACTTCCAAATACTATGCTGGAGCCTGTATATCATTATGAAAAGCTATTAGAAGAAGGCGATCCCAATTTCCAATTTGTAAAAGATATTGATGAAAATACACCTGCTGGTATGTGTTATACGTCAGCGACTACAGGAAACCCAAAAGGTGTTGTATATACGCATCGTAGTACTGTATTGCATTGTATGGCACTCGGCTTAGCGGATACAGCTGCTTTATCGGAAAGTGATGCGGCGATGGCAATTGTACCGATGTTCCATGTGAACGCTTGGGGGCTTCCTTTTGCAGCTACTTGGTTTGGAACTAAACAAGTTCTGCCAGGACCAATGTTTACTCCAAAAATTTTATTAGAGATGATTCAAGCTGAAAAAGTAACGATAGCAGCAGGTGTGCCTACAATTTGGCTCGGTGTATTACAAGAATTAGAAAATAATAGTTACGATTTATCTAGTATAACGAGAATATTATGCGGTGGTGCTGCTGCACCGAAAAGCGTTATTAAAGCATTTGAACAAAAATATAATGTTCCTTTCGTACATGCATATGGTATGACTGAAACAAGCCCACTCGTAACACTTGCACGTTTAAAAAGTTATGAAACAGAATTATCATATGAAGAGCAATTAGAAATCCGCTCAAAACAAGGATATCTTGTCCCTGGTGTAGAGATGAAAGTAGTCGGTACAAATGGTGAAGTGAAGTGGGATGGTACTGAGATGGGAGAATTATGTTTACGAGCACCTTGGATCGCTGAAAGCTATTATAACGATGATCGTACTGTTGAAGGTTTTCGCGATGGATGGTTATATACTGGTGATGTTGTCACAGTGGATGAGGAAGGTTGCGTGAAAATTGTTGACCGTACGAAGGATGTTATTAAAAGCGGGGGAGAATGGATTTCTTCGGTCGATCTTGAAAATGCTTTAATGGCACATGATGCTATATTTGAAGCGGCTGTCGTTGCAGTTCCTCACCCTCAGTGGCAAGAGCGACCAATTGCCTGCGTTGTTCAAAAGAAAAATAGTACGGTTACAAAAGAAGAAATATATGAGTTTTTAAAACCACAATTTGCGAAGTGGTGGTTGCCAGATGATATTGTATTTATGGAAGAAATACCGAAAACATCTGTTGGGAAGTTTTTAAAACAGGCGCTTCGGAAAGAACTGGAGCATTTGCATAGAGAGAAATAAGTGAACTTCTATTTGTAAACTCTAATACATTAACGGTTGACAAAAGAGGGGTGGAAAGATAATATAATTTTTGTAATATGTTATCCAAAAACAATTTTAAGTTTACAAATAGGAGAAGCAAATATGAATACAAAAAACTTAGTTTTCGTCGCTTTATTTAGTTCTATTATGGGAGTGTTAGGGTTAATACCTCCGATTGCTCTTTCTATTACACCAGTTCCGATTACATTGCAATCACTCGGTGTTATGCTTGCGGGTGGGTTGTTAGGGTCACGCCTTGGTGCATTAAGTCAGCTTATTTTCTTACTTATTGTAGGAGTTGGAGCACCATTACTTGCTGGTGGCCGCGGTGGCCTTGGTGTATTTGTTGGGCCAAGTGCAGGATATTTACTTGGTTACATCATTGGAGCGTTTGTTATTGGTTATTTAATTGAGCGTTTACGTGAAGTTTCTATTATAAAAGTATTATGTATTAATATAATTGGTGGTATTTTCGTAGTTTATGTATTTGGTATTATTGTACAAGCGTTTTTAATGGATGTTTCTGTATGGGAGACAATGAAAGTGAGTGCTGTGTTTTTACCAGGGGATTGTATAAAAGCAATTATTGCGTCGATTCTCGTAACAAAATTACATCGTTCATTGAAACATATTATTACGCCCGCTTTAAAGAATGGAAAATATACAAATGCGGGATGATAAAGGGAAGAAACACGTTAATTCCGTGTTTCTTTTTATTATTTTTGTAAAGAAAGGACGTCTCATATGGGTATTACAAAAGAATACAAAAAGCATGCCTCTTTACAACCAAATAAAATAGCGATAAAGGAAAATGATAGAGTTTTAACATATAAAGAGTGGTTCGAATCAGTTTGTAAAGTAGCAAACTGGTTGCACGCAACAGAATCAAAGAATAAAACAATAGCAATCCTATTAGAAAATCGTATAGAGTTTTTACAACTATTTGCTGGTGCAGCTATGGCCGGGTGGGTTTGTGTTCCGTTAGATATAAAGTGGAAACAAGATGAGCTCAGAGAAAGAATTGAAATCAGTAATCCGTATATGATTGTGACAGAAAGATATAAGGTAAATGATTTACCGCATGAAGAAGGAAGAGTAATTGAAATTGATGAGTGGAAAAGAATGATAGAGAAATATCTTCCTACACATTCCACTGTAGAAAGTTTACGAAATGCTCCCTTTTATATGGGATTTACATCAGGATCAACTGGAAAAGCAAAAGCATTTTTACGTGCACAGCAATCGTGGGTTCATAGTTTTGATTGTAATGTACATGACTTTCATATGAAAATGGAGGATTCAATTTTAATAGCTGGGACGCTCGTTCATTCTCTTTTCTTATACGGGGCAATAAGTGCATTATATGTAGGACAAACGGTGCACATTATGAGAAAGTTCATTCCGAATCAAGTATTAGATAAGTTAGAAACTGAAAATATATCGGTTATGTATACAGTTCCGACAATGCTTGAATCTTTATATAAAGAAAATAGA
>NZ_JBNLYE010000113.1:0-12984 GCF_050172095.1 Bacillus sp. GMs2/2 | reverse complement strand
GTAACAGGAGGGGTAAATGGAATGGATATGAAAAAGATGATTGAAATGATAGAAGCAACAAAAGTGACTAAAGAAGAATTATCAATTTCTACTTTACATCAAGAGCTTGTGAAGTTATATAGTCAAAAAAATGTTGCTCATTATACCGAGTTATTAAAGTATATTTTATCATTATCCGTGCAGTTCAACCTACATCTTGTATTGAAATATTTTGGCGTGCGACCAGTTGTTGCGACAGATGAGCGTATGCAATTTCAAGAGATATTTAAATGCTTAGCTAAGAAAGATGAGAATGGGGAATGGTTTCTAAATTTTGTTTCTTTATATGTAGGGCTAATTGTAGTTCTTCGTTTTGATGAGAAAGTGATTGAGAGCAATTTTTTTGATGATATGGTAGTGGATGAATGTAATGAAATATAGGATTCTGCTCATAACATTTTTCTATATTAAATGCTTTAACTGCGATTTTAGTTGGTTATGTAAATATGAAGGTAACTAATTAAGAAAAAGGAATGAAACTAGTTGGATAAAAAGAGTTCTTCAGTTGTTTCCGTCGTTTTTTGGTGTTACTATTAATCGAATTTTTCATAAGGAGAGAAAGCGATGAAATGGATTTATTTTCTTATTATTAACATTATAGCTTTTAGCCTTATGGGGCTTGATAAACGAAAAGCGAAGAAGAAACAGTGGAGAACGCCAGAAAGTACGTTGTTTTTATCAGCAGCAGCTGGGGGAGCAGTTGGAGCTTGGATTGGCATGTATATGTTTCATCATAAAACTCATAAAAAGAAATTTGTTTTCGGCATACCGTTACTTGTTGTAATAACGGTATGTTTATTATTCGTTGTATGAGAAATGTCGAAAGAAATGCAGATTGATTATTGGTAAAGTGAGCATGTGAGACCGTATAATGGAGAAAAAATGAGAAGAGGAGAAAAAGGAAGATGGGGAGTCAATCAGCAGAGCAAAAAAAAGGGATACTATATGCGGCTGGTGCTTATACGATGTGGGGAATACTACCAATCTATTGGAAATGGGTTGAGGAAGTTCCAGCAGATGAAATATTAGCACACCGCATCGTTTGGGCGTTTGTTTTTATGTTACTCGTATTAGGTGTTACGAAGAGGTTTCGCCAGTTTATTGGGGAATTTGTGAATCTTTTTAAACGACCTAAATTATTAATGTCATTAACAATAGCTTCAGTCTTGATTAGTGGAAACTGGTTTGTTTACATATGGGCCGTTAATCATAATCATGTTATTGAAGCGAGTCTTGGCTATTATATTAATCCGCTTATTAGTATTTTACTTGGTACAGTCGTTTTAAAGGAAAAGTTAAACTTTTGGCAATATGTTGCAGTTGGTTTAGCTGGAGTGGGGGTTATCATTTTAACAGTACGTTTCGGATCTATTCCGTGGGTTTCTCTTTCACTTGCCTTTTCATTTGGATTATATGGATTAACGAAAAAATTGTTAAACTATGATGCGACAATTGGACTTACGATGGAAACGATGTTAGTGACGCCGTTTGCGATTATTTATCTAGTAATGACAGGAGTACATGGTTTCGGCTCATTTGGCTCTATCTCAATGTTATCGACATTACTATTAATAGGAGCGGGTATTGTTACAGCTCTACCACTTTTTTATTTTGCAAAAGGAGCCCAACTTATTCCGCTTTATATGGTAGGTTTTTTACAATATATTGCACCAACAATTAGCTTAATTTTAGGTGTATTCGTATTTGGTGAACATTTCACATCTACTCATATGATTGCATTTTTCTGTATATGGGTTGCATTATTTGTATTCTCGGTAGCGAAGACTAAGTTTTTAGTGCAGAAACAACCGAAATTTATAAAAAATAAATCAGCAAAAGTATCATAATGCGTAGTATTTTCTACGCATTTTTCTTTATACTGATACTATATAGGATTTCCATTATAGCTAGTAAGGAGCTGAGAACATGGAAACAATTTTACATAATGATCCGCTTATGGCAGCTGTAATTTCATGGTTTTTAGCACAATTAACGAAAGTAGTCTTTAAATTAGTTAAAACAGGTGAATTTGATTTTGCAAAGTTTTTTGCTTCAGGTGGGATGCCAAGTTCTCATGCTTCAACAGTTACAGCGCTTGCTACAGGAGTTGGAGTAGTGGAAGGTGTGGAAAGCTCGATGTTTGCGGTTGCTACTATTTTTGCCATTATTGTTATGTATGATGCTTCAGGAGTAAGGCTTGCAGTAAGTAAACAAGCAAAAATATTGAATGACTTTTTTCACGGTAGAGAAACAGAATATAAGAAGTTAAATGAACTTGTTGGGCATACACCGTATGAGGTAGTAGTCGGTGCTTTATTAGGAATTATTGTCGGAGTAGGGTATTGTTTATGAGCAGAACATTTTATATGTTCTGCTTTTCTTTGTTTTTATACATATTCAGCTACCTTTTTGAATATCGTTATACGGATTTCGAAAGGGTGGGTGAGTAACTTGTTATTATATGAAAAAGTGCATGAAGAAATAGCGAGAAGAACAACTGCACTTCAAACAATGCAACGGCAAGATGGTACGTGGCGGTTTTGTTTTGAAGGAGCTCCATTAACAGATTGCCATATGATTTTTTTATTAAAATTATTAGGTAGAGATAAAGAGATAGAACCGTTTGTGAAAAGATTAGCATCACTTCAAACAAATGAAGGAACATGGAAATTGTATGAAGATGAGGTGGGAGGTAATTTATCAGCTACCATTCAATCTTATGCCGCCTTACTTGCATCGGAAAAATATACAAAAGAAGATGCGAATATGAAGCGAGCGGAAATGTTTATAAATGAGCGCGGTGGGGTAGCACGTGCTCATTTTATGACGAAGTTTTTATTAGCGATTCATGGAGAATATGAATATCCTTCTCTTTTTCATTTGCCAACACCAATTATGTTTCTGCAGAATGATTCCCCTCTCAGTATATTTGAATTGAGTAGCTCAGCACGTATTCATTTAATTCCAATGATGTTGTGTTTAAATAAAAGGTTTCGAGTAGGGAAAAAGTTATTGCCAAATTTAAATCACATTGCAGGCGGGGGCGGAGAATGGTTTCGAGAGGATCGGTCTCCAGTTTTTCAAACGTTAGTAAGTGACGTGAAGAAAATTATAACGTATCCACTTTCTTTGCATCATAAAGGATATGAGGAAGTAGAACGTTTTATGAAAGAGCGTATTGATGAAAATGGAACATTATATAGCTACGCAACTGCCTCGTTTTATATGATTTATGCTTTACTTGCATTAGGACATTCTATTCAATCACCAATTATTAAGAAGGCTATAATGGGAATTACATCTTATATATGGAAGATGGAGAGAGGGACCCATTTGCAAAACTCTCCATCAACTATATGGGATACAGCTTTACTCAGTTATGCTTTGCAAGAAGCTCAAGTTCCGAAAGCAAGTAAAGTGATTCACAATGCATCAGCATATTTACTAAGAAAACAGCAAACGAAGAAAGTAGATTGGAGTGTACATGCACCGGATCTCTTCCCGGGTGGTTGGGGCTTTTCGGATGTGAATACGACGATTCCAGATATTGATGATACAACTGCTGTGTTAAGAGCATTGGCGCGAAGTAGAGGGAACGAAAATGTAGATAATGCTTGGAAGCGAGCGGTTAATTGGGTTAAAGGATTGCAAAATAATGATGGTGGTTGGGGAGCTTTTGAAAAAGGGGTAACGAGCCGTATATTAGCAAATTTACCAATCGAAAATGCAAGTGATATGATTACAGATCCTTCTACACCAGATATTACAGGGAGAGTGCTAGAGTTTTTCGGGACGTATGCACAAAACGAATTGCCTGAGAAACAAAAACAAAGTGCGATAAATTGGTTAATGAATGCACAAGAGGAAAATGGGTCGTGGTATGGGAAATGGGGAATTTGTTATATATATGGTACGTGGGCAGTGTTGACTGGTTTACGGTCACTAGGAATACCATCTAGCGATCCATCATTGAAACGAGCAGCTTTATGGCTTGAACATATACAGCATGAAGATGGTGGCTGGGGAGAATCTTGCCACAGTAGTGTGGAGAAAAGGTTCGTTACTTTACCATTTAGTACACCATCCCAAACAGCATGGGCTTTAGATGCCCTCATTTCTTACTATGATAAAGAAGCGCCAGTTATTCGAAAAGGTATTTCATATTTGCTCTCCAACCCTTATATAAATGAAAAATATCCTACTGGAACAGGTTTACCAGGTGGGTTTTATATTCGTTATCATAGTTATGCTCATATATATCCGTTGCTTACTTTGGCTCATTATGCAAAAAAATATAGAAAATAAACCGAGAGATGTCTCTCGGTTTATTTTGTTGGGTAGTAGGTCCCTTTTGAAAAGAATAAGGTTGTGATGTACCTTATTTTTCGGTTGATTGGCGCTTTTGACGTGCATCAGCGGCATTTGCACGTGCGTTTGCTTCTAAGTCATTGTGGTCAGCGAGTTCGCGAGAGAACTCAACATCAATGCCATCAGTTGCTTTGCTTTGTTTGAAATTTTTTTTGTTCATTCGACACAATCTCCTTGCACTTTATCCCGCATAACGGGTAGTAAAACTCCCACCTTAAAACTCAGATGGAACAAAGAAGCTAGGTGGGAGATTAACTGTCCGTAAATGCCCGATTGGTGAGGGCTGATAATCAGTGGGGGATGAACAAACTTCCCACTGATTAAAGTTTCACTTTATGCGACGTTGCAAAGTTAGTTTGACACAAATAGACTTTTTTATACAAAGAGGAATTGAAAAGCAAAAAGCCGAAATATACAGTATAAGTAATAGAAATGGGGGATAGGAATGGAGTTTTTAAATGGGAAAACAGCTGTTGTAACAGGAGCTGCACAGGGAATTGGAAAAGAGATTGCAAGGGTTTATGCAAAACTAGGGGCGAAAGTATTAATTAGCGATGTAAATGAAGAGAATCTACAAAAAACGACACGTGAGTTATCAGATGAAGGATATGAAGTGTGCTCATATCGATGTGATGTGAGTAATCAAAATGAAGCGAAGTCGTTAATTGAATATGCGGTTCAAAAATTCGGTACATTACATATTTTGGTGAATAACGCCGGAATTACAAGAGACGCAATGTTACATAAAATGGAGAAGTCTGCTTGGGAACAAGTATTACAAGTGAACTTAACTGGTGTTTTTTATTGTATGCAACCAGCGCTTCTTTACATGAGACAACAAGGGTATGGACGCATTATTAATATATCTTCAATTAGTAGAGAAGGAAACATAGGTCAAGCAAATTATGCGGCTACAAAGGCAGGAGTTGTCGGTTTAACGAAAACAGCAGCGAAAGAAGTTGGAAGCTTCGGTATTACTTGTAATGCGATTTGTCCGGGTTTTATGGATACAGATATGACAAAAACGATACCAGATAAAGTGAAAGAAAAGATGGTTGGTGCTATTCCAGTTGGTAGAATTGGAACGCCAGAAGATATTGCGAACGCAGCAGCTTTTTTAGCATCAGAATACGCATCTTATATTACAGGTGAAGTATTAAATGTGAGCGGAGGACTGCAAGTTTAAAGGAATACATAATGAAAAGAACCTGACCGGATAGGTCAGGTTCTTTCTCATTAATTTAAGTTAAGCCAAACGCTCTTTACTTCTGTATAGTTATTTAATGCATAAGATCCCATTTCACGGCCAAGACCAGATTGTTTAAATCCTCCAAATGGAGATGCTGCATCAAACACGTTATAACAGTTTACCCACACTGTACCTGCACGTACTTTACTTGCAACATAGTGTGCTGTTTTAACATTTTCTGTCCACACACCAGCCGCTAAGCCGAATTGTGATTTATTTGCACGTTCAATTACTTCATCAATATCGTTAAATGGTATTGCAGAAATAACTGGACCGAAAATTTCTTCTTTTGCGATCGTCATTTCATCATTTACGTCAGCGAATACTGTAGGAGAAACGAAGTAGCCTTGATCGAATGGATTACTTCCTCCGCAAAGTACTTCAGCGCCTTCTTCAATCCCTTTTTCAATGTAGCCCATTACACGTTTTTGTTGTTCTTCAGAAACGAGAGGACCAATTGTTGTTTCAGGGTTAAGACCGACACCTTGATTTAGTTTTTTAGAATAGAGGACGAGATCAGCCATAACATTATCATACATTTTCTTCGGAACAAATAAGCGTGATCCAGCAGAGCATACTTGTCCTTGGTTAAACATAACACCAGAAAGTGCACCAGGAATCGCGCGAGATAAATCAGCATCCGGCAAGATGATATTTGGTGATTTACCGCCTAACTCAAGTGTAACGCGTTTTAATGATTCGGATGCTTGTCGCATAATTTGTTTACCGACAGGAGTAGAACCGGTAAATGCAATTTTATCAACGAGTGGATGATTAACGAGAGCTTGTCCAGCTGATTCACCGAATCCAGGTACGATATTAATAACACCTTTCGGGAATCCAGCTTCTTCAATTAATTCAGCTAAGTATAAAGCAGATAGTGGAGTTTGTTCTGCAGGTTTTAAAACGATTGTACATCCTGTAGCAAGCGCTGCTCCCATTTTCCACATTGCCATAAGAAGCGGGAAGTTCCAAGGAATAATTTGACCAACGACACCAACAGCTTCATGGCGTGTATAGTTAAAGTAATCACCGGAAACAGGAATTGTTTGACCAACGATTTTCGTAGCCCAGCCAGCGTAATAGCGCATATGCTCAATTGCAAGTGGGATGTCTGCTGCCATTGTTTCACGGATTGGCTTTCCGTTATCTAATGTTTCGAGCTGTGCAAGCTCTTCTTTATGTTCTTCCATTAAATCAGCTAACTTGTACATGAGACGGCTTCGCTCAGCAGTGCTCATACGAGACCAAGGACCTTCGTCAAAAGCCATACGAGCTGCGACTACAGCTTTATGAATATCTTCGCGACCAGCTTCAGAAACGACGGCAAGTGTTTCGCCAGTTGCTGGGTTAGGTGTTTTAAATGTTTTACCGGAAGCGCTTTCAATGAAAGATCCATTCACATATAACTTTTTTGTACCTTGAAGAAACTTCTCTACCTTTTCATGAAGATTTACAGCTAGTTGACTCATTGTATAACCCCCTTGAAAATATAATGTAAACGCAGTACGAGACGGCGCTTATTCCGAAATCAAGGATGTGGAAACTAGGTGGAAAGCCTCTAATTAAAATCATAATTAAGAAATACTGAAAATTCAAATTTCATTTGTGTTACAATTGTAAAAAATATGTAATGTAAGAGAAGCTTCTATATGATTATAAAAAATCCTGCTTGTTTTTGCTTTCTAGTAGGAAAAACTAGAAGAACAATGGTACAATAATACATCGTGAGAGGAGGGGTAAAAATGAAAGATTATCATGATGATCCACGCTTTCGAATAGCCCATAGAGAAGCGTTAATTGGTCTTGGACTTGCTATTATTAATTTTATAATTTGGTATGGATTTGCTTATGGGCTTGGTAGTAAAAATCCGAATGAATATACATATGTATTAGGCTTTCCCGCATGGTTTTTTTATAGCTGTATCGTTGGATTTATCGTTATGGTTATTTTACTTAGTTTAGTTGTTCGTTTTGTATTTCAAGATATTTCACTCGATGAGGAAGAAAAAAGTGAGGAATAATAGATGAATTGGTATGTAATCATTCCAATGATAATTTCGTTTATCGTTGTATTTTTAATTGGTGTATATGCTTCAAGACGCGTGCAAGCAACTGCTCATAATAAATTTTTGCAAGAATATTTTCTTGGTGGGCGTGAGCTAGGCGGTTTATTATTAGCGATGACAATGATTGCTACGTACGGTAGTGCAAGTAGCTTTATTGGTGGCCCTGGTATTGCTTACAATATGGGTCTTGGATGGGTACTGTTATCTGCGATTCAAGTTGTAACAGGGTATATCGTTTTAACGGTTATCGGTAAAAAGTTTGCAATTATCGCTAGGAAGATGGAAGCAATTACTCTTATCGATTATTTAAAAGGGAGATACAATAATAAAGCAGTTGTTATACTTTCTGCGTTATGTATTATTATCTTTTTATTTTCAGCGACAGTAGCCCAGTGGGTCGGTGGTGGACGATTAATCGAGTCACTAACGGGGCTATCGTATACAACAGCACTATTTTTATTTACTTTTTCTGTACTTGTGTACGTATTAATTGGTGGATTTCGTGCAGTTGCTCTATCAGATACATTATTAGGAATCATTATGTTAGTTGGAACAACAATCATTTTAATTGCTACTGTCATTGCTGGTGGTGGAATTGAAAAGATTATGCAGGAACTTGTTCAAATTAATCCAAAGTTAATTACACCATTCGGAGCAGATGGCAGTTTAACGAAATCATATGTTACATCATTTTGGATTTTAATTGGAATTGGCGTTGTTGGTTTGCCGCAAATTAGCGTGCGTGCCATGTCTTATAAAAATTCAAAAGCGATGCATCAAGCGTTAATAATTGGGACGATTGTTGTAGGTACAATTATGATCGGTATGCATTTAACGGGTGTATTTGCAAGAGTAGTACTTCCAGGTATAACGGTACCAGATAAAGTAATGCCGCTACTTGCGATGGAAGTGTTGCCACCTTGGTTAGCTGGAGTTTTCTTAGCTGCACCGATGGCAGCGATTATGTCTACAGTAAATTCTTTATTATTACTTGTAAGCTCGTCAATTATTAAAGATATATACGTAAATTACATAAATAAAGATGCAGCAGACAGTACGATAAAAAAAGGAAGTTTGTGGATTACTGGTATTGTAGGACTACTCGTTTATGCAGCGGCAATTAAACCACCAGATTTTTTAATATGGCTAAATTTATTTTCTTTCGGTGGATTAGAAGCTGCATTCATTTGGCCAATCGTATTAGGGTTATATTGGAGGAAAGGAAATGCTACAGGAGCGCTTGCGTCTATTTTAGTTGGGGTAGGCTCATATATGTGTATTCATCTTTTCTATCCAAATCCGTTCGGTATACATACAGTTGTCTTCCCGATTTGTTTTGCGTTTATCGCTTACATCATTGGAAGTATGAGTGCTGTAAAAAAAACAGTATAGGTTAGCTGAAGAACGTAGTCCTTATAAGACTGCGTTTTTTTGTGTGAATTTGTTCATTTTTTATTCTGTATATCCACGGTTATTCATAAATTAATAACAACTGAGGGGATGGAGTTGAGGTCGATGAAAAAAGTATTATTTTTAGGAGACCCAGGAATTGATGACTCTTTAGCAATTATGTATGGATTGTTGCATCCTGATATTGATATTGTTGGTGTAGTTACAGGATATGGAAATGTAACGCAAGAAAAGGCGACAAGTAATGCGGCATATTTATTACAGTTAGCAGGTAGGGAAGATATACCTGTTATTAATGGTGCGAAAATCCCTTTATCTGGAGATATTACAACGTATTATCCAGAAATTCATGGGGCGGAAGGTTTAGGACCAATTCGACCACCGAAAAATCTTTCTCCAAATATAAAGCCTTTTTGTGAGTTTTTTGACATTCTTGAAAAATATAAAGGAGAATTAATAATAGTCGATGCTGGTAGATCAACAACATTAGCGACAGCATTTATTTTAGAAAAGCCAATGATGAAGTATGTAAAAGAATATTATATAATGGGGGGTGCTTTCTTAATGCCAGGCAATGTTACACCAGTCGCAGAGGCGAATTTTCATGGTGATCCGATTGCGTCGCAATTAGTCATGCAAAATGCCAAGAATGTGACACTGGTGCCGCTCAATGTTACATCTGAAGCTATTATTACGCCAGAAATGGTAAAGTATATTACGAAACATTCTAAAACAAGTTTTAATAAATTAATTGAACCGATTTTTACGTATTATTATAAAGCTTATAGAAAATTAAATCCGAAAATAAAAGGAAGTCCAGTACATGACGTCGTTACAATGATGGTTGCCGCAAATCCTTCAATATTGGATTATGTGTATCGCCGTGTCGATGTAGATACAGTGGGAATAGCAAAAGGAGAAAGTATTGCAGATTTCCGTCCTCAACCTGATGCAAAAGCATTAAAAAATTGGGTGCGAATTGGTTGGTCATTACATTATAAAAAATTCCTTGAGGATTTTGTGAAAATCATGACGTAGACATAATAGGAGTATACAAGTTAAAATAATGGAGATGGTTATTTAAATAACCATCTCCATTATTTTGTTTTTTAAAGATAGAGAGAAGAGTTACACAATAGGAGAGGAATTTTACTTGAAAAAAACTATAGTATGCGCAGTGGTTGTGGGTATTTTCGTTTTGCTAATATCGGGTAACTTTTTAGTGAAAAAAGTGTGGAGTTCAAATAATGATGATGCACAGTATATTGCATCTTTTATTGAAGAACATAAAGATGAAAAAAATAGTGCGCTTCTAGTAAAGAGAAATGATAAAGTTGTTTATTCTGTAAACCCAAATGTTGTATTGCCAGTTGCTAGTACGATGAAATTAATTGTGGCGCTTGAATATACGAAACAAGTTACTGAAGGGAAAATTGATTCTTCTAGTTTCGTGTCGATTAATGATGTGAATCGTTATTATGTGCCGAATACAGATGGTGGTGCACAAGATAGATGGCAAAAGTATTTGGAGAAGACGGGCAAGATAACTGAAGGAGCGGTTTCTTTAGAAGAAGTGGCAAAAGGAATGGTTAAGTTTAGTTCGAATGCAAATGCTGAATACTTAATGGAATTGTTAGGATTAGATAACATCAATCGAAATTTACAAAGTTTATCACTTCCTGCACATCAACCACTATTTCCAATCGTTTCATCTTTGTATATCCCGGGATATTTGCATAAAGAATTACATGTTCCAAAATATAAAATAGAGAAAAAGTTAAAAGAAATGTCTCAAAAGCAATATCGTGAATATGCGATGATTATTCATGAACGCTTAAAGAAGAAGGGACCATTATTACAGAAGGAAATTCCGCTTTATTTAGAGGAACGTTACGACAAAATTTGGTCAGATAGATTACCAGCAGCTTCTGCAAATGATTATATGGTATTACTTCAAAAGGCAAACCATAAAGGTGGCTTGACAGAGGCTGAAGAAAAAGTGTGGGCAAATATCGTTGAAACAGACATGAGTGCCAAGAAATACCGTAAAACATTCAGACATGCGGGGCAAAAGAATGGTTACACACCATGGACGGTTACAAAAGCAGTTTATGCTATGGATAAACGTGGAAACTGTACAGAAATTGTGTTTTTGGCGAATAATTTAAATGAAGACGATAGTGCAGAAATACGGAAGCATTTAGCAAACTTGCATTTCCAAGTGTTGCAAAGTGATAACTATGATGCGACTTTTATTAAATAAACTCGGTGCAGAGAGCACCGAGTTTATTTTTATGTACAAGCACTTTTTTTCTATCTCTGGGTATGATGGGTAGTAATACTTAGGTGAGAGGGGAAAAGGTGATGAAACAAAGTAAAGAAGAGTTTATAAAGAGTGAAGGCGCTGATTTCCCTGGGAAAACATATGTGGATTGTGTATTACAACATGTATTTGATTTTCAACGAAATTACTTATTGAAAGATATGTTTCAAGTGCATAAAGCACATATTACGATGCTGACGGAAGAAAATTTAATGAAAAAGGAAGAAGCTAAAGTTATATTACACGCATTAAAAAAGGTAGAGGGAATTCCAGAAGAGCAATTGCTCTATACAGAGCAGCATGAAGATCTCTTTTTTTTAGTCGAACATTTAATTTCTCAAGAAGCGAAATGCGATTTTGTAAGTAATATGCATATTGGTAGAAGTAGAAATGATATGGGCGTAACGATGTATCGCATGAGTTTAAGGCGATATGTATTACGATTAATAGAACATCATTTGTTATTGCAAGAAAGTGTACTGCAACTTGCTGCTGATCATAAGGAAACGATCATGCCAGCTTATACACATACACAACCAGCACAGCCAACAACATTTGGTCATTATATGTTAGCAATTTATGATACGATGCAAAGAGATTTAGAACGAATGAAAAAAACGTACCAGCTTTTAAATCAGTCTCCAATGGGGGCGGCTGCACTCTCTACAACAAGTTTCCCGATTAAACGAGAACGAGTTGCTCATCTACTTGGATTTACAAATGTAATTGAGAACTCATATGATGCTGTTGCTGGAGCGGATTATTTATTAGAAGTTAGCTCGCTACTTATGGTAATGATGACGAATACGAGTAGATGGATTCATGACTTTTTGTTGTTAGCAACGAAAGAATATGACGGTATTACTGTTGCAAAGTCATATGTACAAATCAGTAGTATTATGCCGCAAAAACGAAACCCGGTTTCAATTGAACATGCTCGTGCAATTACGAGTAGTGCTTTAGGAGAAGCATTTACAGTATTTCAAATGATTCATAATACACCATTTGGCGATATTGTCGATACGGAAGATGACTTGCAGCCATATTTATATAAAGGGATTGAAAAGGCAATTCGTGTTTTTTGTATGATGAATGCAGTGATCCGAACGATGAAAGTAGAAGAAGAAACGTTAAAAAGTCGTTCCTATAAACATGCAATAACGATAACGGATTTCGCCGATGTTTTAACAAAAAACTATGAAATTCCATTTCGGCATGCTCATCATGCAGCAAGTGCTATTGCAAATATGTCATTGGAGCAGAAAAAAGAACTACATGAATTACACTTCAAAGAGGTAAATATGTACTTGCAAGAACATTTTAAAATAAATTTATTAGAAAAAGAATGGAAAGAAATTATATCGCCAGAAGCTTTTATTCAAAAAAGAAATGTATACGGTGGACCGAGTAAAAAAGAGATGGAGCGCATGATCAAAAATCGAAAAGAGTCATTTCAAAAAGAAGAAGATGTATTTGAAAAGGAAAAACAGAGAATTTTACAAGCTGAAAATACTTTGAATACATTA
>NZ_JBNLYE010000112.1:0-13047 GCF_050172095.1 Bacillus sp. GMs2/2 | reverse complement strand
GAAATAATAAGCGATATGACAATAAAAAACAATAAACTGAATTTATGGAATATTTTTAACAAGTGGTAGTTTACTCTTTTCTGATAGAGCGTTTTCAAGTACAATGGAAATGACTGAATCATCTAACTATTTAGGGGTATAGAGGGGGGAGAAGAGATATGAAACGTAATCCGCTGATTCCGTTCGCTCTTATTGCAGCATTGGGTATTATCGTTATGTTTGTATTTTCATTTCAGGGGCTAAATAAATCTAAAGAGTTAGCTGATGCAAAAAATGGCGGGAAGCCAGCACAAACAGCATCAAAGCCAGAGGATATTGTGAAGCAAAGCTGTACGAGCTGCCATGGTGATCAGTTACAAGGGGCAGTTGGACCTAACTTACAAAAAATTGGTGGGAAACTTTCAAAGGATGAAATTAAAGAAATTCTTTCGAAAGGAAAAGGCAATATGCCTGCCAATATAGTTCCAGCTGATCAAGCCGCTAAAGTAGCTGATTGGTTATCGAAGAAAAAATAAAGTTCCGTATGACAAGCCTTTTGCTTATGCAAAGGGCTTGTTTTTCTATATTTTCTAAAATACGATGAATGATAGAGCGGTGAATTGTTGTTATGGGCTTGCAACAACTACTATAAATTCATTATCATGGAGACAGACTGACAAGAGAAGGAGTAATGGAAATACATGAATGAAGTAAAGCTTTCAAAACGATTAGAAGAAGTTGTACGTGAAATACCAGTAGGATCTACAGTTGCTGATATTGGATCGGATCATGCGTATTTACCGTGTTATACAATTATAAATAATATTGCTACAAAAGCAGTTGCAGGAGAGGTTGTAGATGGACCATTTCGCTCTGCGCAAGCAACTGTAGCTGAAAGTGGTTTACAAGATAAAGTAGATGTGCGTAAAGGGAATGGATTAGCTGTTATAGCGCCAGGAGAAGTAGATGTAATTACGGTTGCTGGAATGGGCGGAGCGTTAATTCGTGACATTTTAGAAAGTGGTAAAGAAAAATTAGAAGGTGTAACACGTTTAATTTTACAGCCGAATATTGCAGCGCATCATATTCGTGAATGGTTTATTGAGAATGGTTGGGAGCTTATCCATGAAAAAATCGTAAAAGAAGATGGGAAAATTTACGAAATTTTAGTAGGGGAGCGAGGAAATGTTGTAGCGCCTTACTCTGAAAATAAACAAGCTGAATTGTTTATGGGACCATTTTTAATAAAAGAAAAAAGTGAGGCTTTCGTTGAAAAATGGGAAGGAGAATTAAAAAACTTCCAAAATATTTTAAAACAGTTGGAACGTGCGGCTGATTCTGAAGAAACAAAAGCGAAGCGTGGGGAAGTAGAAGCGAAAATGAAAATGATAGGGGAGGTTTTATCATGAGTAAAATTCCAAACGGCCATGAAATTATTTCTTTATTTGAAAGTATGTATCCGAAGCATTTGGCGATGGAAGGAGATAAGATTGGCCTGCAGATTGGAGCGCTTAATAAACCCGTGCAGCACGTATTGATTGCGTTAGATGTAACGGAAGAAGTTGTGGATGAAGCAATTCAATTAGGGGCAAATGTCATTATTGCTCATCATCCTTTAATTTTTAACCCGTTAAAAGCAATTCATACAGATAAGGCGTATGGGAAAATTATTGAAAAGTGTATTAAAAATGATATTGCAATCTATGCAGCGCATACAAATGTGGATGTTGCTAAGGGCGGGGTAAATGATTTACTTGCTGAGGCGTTAGGATTGCAAAATACAGAAGTTCTAGCACCGACATATGCAGAAGAAATGAAAAAAGTTGTTGTGTTTGTGCCAGTCACTCATGCAGAAGAAGTAAGGAAAGCATTAGGAGACGCAGGTGCTGGTCATATCGGCAATTATAGCCACTGTACGTTTAGTAGCGAGGGTACAGGCACATTTGTACCTCAAGAGGGGACAAACCCTTATATTGGGGAAACTGGACAGTTAGAACGTGTAGAAGAAGTACGAATCGAAACGATTATTCCAGTTTCATTACAGCGGAAAGTGATTAAAGCAATGGTAACGGCACATCCATATGAAGAAGTAGCATACGATGTGTACCCGCTTGATAATAAAGGTGAAACGTTAGGCCTGGGGAAAATAGGATACTTACAAGAAGAAATGACGCTTGGTCAATTTGCAGAACATGTGAAACAATCATTAGACGTGAATGGGGCAAGAGTTGTCGGTAAGTTAGATGATAAAGTGCGTAAAGTAGCTGTACTTGGTGGAGATGGTAATAAATATATAAACCAAGCGAAATTTAAAGGAGCAGATGTATATGTAACTGGTGACATGTACTATCATGTTGCTCATGATGCGATGATGCTCGGTTTAAATATAGTTGACCCAGGACATAATGTTGAAAAAGTAATGAAACAAGGTGTACAAAAGCAACTGCAAGAAAAAGTGGATGCAAAGAAATTAAATGTTCAAATTCATGCTTCGCAGTTACATACAGATCCATTCACATTTGTATAAGAAAAATAAAAACCGTTGCTCCATTAGGGCAACGGTTTTTATTATTGTTCTTTCTTCACCTTTACGCGAGGTAATATCTTTTGAAGTGGTACTTTTCTAACTCTCTCCCACGTTGTTGGATTCATTGGGTCATATTGCTCTAAGAACGCGATAACTTCTTTTGTAATCGGCGTTGGAGTAGAAGCACCTGCTGTAACAGCTACGTTTTCTACACCTTGTAGCCACTCTAATTGAATTTCGCTTACATCAGCAACTCGATATGCTTTTGTACCCGCGATTTCTTGTGATACTTGTGCTAAGCGATTTGAATTGTTACTTTTCGGATCACCAACAACAATTGTTAAGTCTGCAACATCAGCTTGTTTAGCGACAGCTTCTTGGCGAACTTGAGTAGCTAAACAAATTTCTTTATGGAATTCTGCTGTTGGGAATTTTTTTTGAATGTCCTCCATTAAATGTTGAACATCCCATTGACTCATCGTTGTTTGATTCGTTACTAAAATTTTATCTGTTGGAATTTCTAATGTTTTTAAATCATCGGCTCTTTCGATAAGGTGAACGATGTCAGGTGCAATACCAACTGCGCCTTCTGGCTCTGGATGATTTTTTTTACCGATATAAATGACATGATACCCTTCCGCTTTCTTAGCTTCGATAAGGTCATGCGTCTTGGTAACATCTGGGCAAGTGGCATCGATTGTTGTTAAACCTTTTTCTTTTGCGCGTTGTTTAACTTCTGGAGAAACACCGTGTGCTGTGAAAATAACAGTACCAGAATCAATTTTATCTAAAATTTCTAAGCGACTTGGACCGTCTAATGTGATGATTCCATCTTCTTCAAAAGCGTCTGTAACATGTTTATTGTGAACAATCATACCTAAAATATAAATGGGTCTCGGCAATGATTTATCTAATGCAGCGTTACGTGCAATTACCATTGCATCGACAACACCGTAGCAATAACCACGAGGGGAAATTTTAACAATTTTCATATGAGTAATCCTCTCCTTCTAAACAAGGGATACTTTTGTGCATAGTCTTTTACATTATAAAGGAGGAGTGGATAGAAAACAAAGGATTGTTACACATATAGTTTTGGTTTTGTTGCTGTTTGTTGAACTGGTTCTTTCGGTAACTCTTTTTCTATTACAGGTTCAATCACTATTTTCTTTCGTTTTCGTTTTCGTTTCTTTTTTTGAGGTGCAGGAGGCGGACTTTCTACCTCAACTGGCTCTGTTACATTTTCCGTTTGATTTTCTTCCGTACTTTTTCCAGAGGTGAGGATTTTAACAATGCTTGGTAGACTACGCATAATAGGACCATACTGTTCGACGACAGGACCTACAGATTGAACGACTTGGGATACTTTTTCGATGTTGTTTATCATATTAGTAGGATTCGAAATTAAGTTCGAAAAGAAACTGCCGATGCCACTGCTTGCTGTTGCGGCAGCTGTAGTTGCGCCGCCGCGCGTTTCATTTGATTCATACATTTGAGGCGGTATCATTTGCTCAGGATGTTGCTGCATGTATGGTTGATATTGTGGATGTTGCTGCTGATATTGTTGCTGATATTGTTGCTGGTATTGCTGCTGATATTGCTGTTGATATTGTGGCGGCGGTGGTGGTTGCTGATGCATCATCAGTTGCCCTTCCATTTGTCGGTAAGGTGGAACCATTTGCATAAAAGGCTCGGTTGGATCGTGTTTTTTAAAAAGCTTAGCAAGAAAACCTTTCTTTTTTTGTGCCATTGGTGGTAGTTGTGGAATTGGATATGGTGTATAAGGTTGCTGCCCTGGATTCGGATACATTTGCCTTGTAGGGGATTTCGGAAACATGTGAGAAATCCTCCTTTCTTCAGTTAGGTATATACACATACAATATGCAATAAAAGGGAAGAAGGTTAGTTTTTGAAGTGAAAACCTAAACTAAAGATGGATTTTACTTGTAGATTTCGATATAATGTAGACTTGACTGATTTGTGCGCGCAGTAGAAATTTTAGAAAGAAGGTGTAACTTATGACACAACAAACTTTTACACAGTATGATTTTAAACCATTTTTAATAGATGCAGTTCGTGAACTACGCTTTACAGAGCCGACAGGAATTCAGCAGAAAATTTTCCCGGTCGTGAAAAAAGGTGTAAGTGTAATTGGACAATCCCAAACAGGTTCTGGGAAAACACATGCATACTTACTTCCTACATTAAACAGAATTAATGCAAGTCGTGAAGAAGTACAACTTGTTATTACAGCGCCTACTCGTGAGTTAGCACAACAAATTTACGAAGAAATCGTGAAGTTAACAAAGTTTTGTGCGGAAGACCAAATGATTACAGCACGTTGTTTAATTGGTGGAACTGATAAACAACGCTCAATTGAAAAGTTGAAAAAACAACCTCATATCGTAGTTGGAACACCAGGACGTATTAAAGATTTAGTAGAAGAGCAAGCATTATTTGTTCATAAAGCAAATACGATTATTGTCGATGAAGCAGACTTAATGCTTGATATGGGATTCATTCATGATGTAGATAAAATTGCAGCACGCATGCCTAAAAACTTGCAAATGTTAGTTTTCTCTGCAACAATTCCTCAAAAACTAAAACCGTTTCTGAAGAAGTATATGGAGAATCCAGAGCATATTCATATCAATCCAAAACAAGTTGCAGCTGGAAACATTGAACACTATTTAGTGCCTTCTAAACATCGTAATAAAATTGATTTAGTGCATAAAATGCTACTTCAATTTAAACCGTATTTAGCAGTTGTTTTCACGAATACGAAAAAGATGGCAGACCAAGTTGCTGATGGATTAATGGAACGTGGCTTAAAAGTTGGACGAATTCACGGGGATTTATCACCACGTGATCGTAAAAAAATGATGAAACAAATTCGTGACCTTGAATTCCAATATATTGTTGCGACTGATTTAGCAGCACGTGGTATTGATATTGAAGGGATTAGCCATGTTATTAACTATGAGCTACCATCAGATTTAGATTTCTTCGTTCACCGCGTTGGAAGAACAGCACGTGCGGGGCATTCTGGTATTGCAGTGACGATATATGATCCAGCAAACGAAGAAGCGTTAGATAGTTTAGAAAAACAACGTCATATTGAGTTCAAGCATGTAGATTTACGCGGAGATGAGTGGGCCGATTTAGGTGAGCGTCGTCGTCGTAAGAGCCGTAAAAAACCAAATGACGAACTTGATGTTATGGCAACGAAAGTTATTAAAAAACCGAAAAAAGTAAAACCAAACTATAAACGTAAACTTGCAACAGAACGTGACAAAGTGAAGAAAAAATATGGCAATAAAAAAAGATAAGGGGTTTCCCTTATCTTTTTTTTATCCCGCTATTTGTGGGAGGTGTAATCAATATGGATAGAAAAGTATTGATTAAAGTTTCACTTAATCCAGCTAATTTAAATGAAAAGTATAGTCTGTATAAATAGTCATATAAATTTGTGTAGTGCATCTTTTGTGAACAAACAATTCACTACATATTTCTACAAATTATGCTATCATTATATCTATTGTATATTGAAGAGGTGATTGTATGTTAAAGATTGGATCTCATGTTTCCATGAGTGGTAAGAAAATGTTATTAGCAGCAAGTGAAGAGGCTGTTTCATACGGTGCAACAACGTTTATGATTTATACAGGTGCACCGCAAAATACACGAAGAAAACCAATTGAAGAATTGAACATAGAAGCAGGAAGAAAACATATGGAGCTGAACGGAATTGAGGAAATTATCGTCCATGCGCCTTATATTATTAATGTTGGGAATACGACGAAGCCAGAAACATTCCAATTAGGAGTAGACTTTCTTCGCATGGAAATTGAAAGAACATCGGCATTAGGTGTAGCGAAACAAATTGTTCTTCACCCAGGAGCGCACGTTGGTGCTGGAGCAGATGCTGGTATTCAACAAATTATTAAAGGGCTTAATGAAGTATTAACGCCAGAACAGACGGTTAACATTGCGTTAGAGACGATGGCAGGAAAAGGAACAGAATGCGGTCGTAGCTTTGAAGAAATTGCAAAAATTATTGATGGTGTAAAATATAATGAAAAGCTATCTGTATGCTTTGATACATGTCATACGCATGATGCAGGATATGATATTGTAAATGACTTTGACGGCGTATTAAACGAATTTGATAAGATCGTTGGTATAGATCGTTTACAAGTACTTCATATTAATGATAGTAAAAATGTACGCGGAGCAGGAAAAGACCGTCATGAAAACATTGGATTTGGTCACATTGGGTATAAAGCATTGCATCACATTGTACATCATCCACAGTTAATGCATGTACCAAAAATTCTTGAAACACCGTATGTAGGGGAAGATAAAAAAGATAAGAAGCCACCATACAAATTGGAAATCGAAATGCTGAAAAACGGCACTTTTGATGAAGGGCTTCTTGAAAAAATTAAAGCGCAATAAGGAGGGGGAAATCCCCTCCTTATTTTAGTAGTTGCTGAAATAATGTATTTACTTGTTGGGCAGTGGCAGGGGAAGTTACTTTTGCGATTTGTTTTAAGAGCTCTAGTCGCTCGTTGTTATCGTAGATATTAATATTTTTACCCTTCATAAGTAAAACGATTTGATCAGCTTGTGCGGCTGTAATGGGAACTTCATATTCTTTGCTATATTTTAATAACTCTTTTGTAGAAATATGATTTAATTTTTTATTAACAATTTGTTTAATGAGGTTCATCTTATTATCCTCCTTCACGCGTTCTTCTATCGAAATATATGAGCATATAGCTTGTACATATTCGTATGGAGTTTCTTTTTTCATGAGGAAAAGAAGCGTATGTTATAATATAAGGACAAAACTACAGAAAAAGAGTAAAGGGAGGACTTATGGAGCAAAAGCAACATCGAAAAGAAAGTGTTATTCATCTCATTTATCGTTTAGTTATGATTATTTTTGGAGCAGCATGCGCGGCGGTAGCAATTGAACTATTTTTAATGCCAAATAAAATTATTGATGGTGGAATTATTGGTATTTCTCTTATATTAGATTATCTTACTCCTAACATTTGGTGGTTAAGTTTTTCTACTTTAGTCGTTGTTCTCAATATCCCATTTATGTATTCCGGTTATAAGCAAATTGGAAAAACATTTATGTTATCTTCGACATTTGGTATTGTAGCGTTAGCTTTCATTGAGTCAACGTTACATGCGGTACCACCATTTACAACAGAACCTATTTTAGCGACAGTGTTTGGTGGTCTTATTTTAGGTCTTGGTGTAGGACTTGTAATTCGTCATGGTGGATCGCTAGATGGAACTGAAATTATGGGAATTTTATTAACGAAGAAATTACCGTTCTCTGTTGGTGAATTCGTAATGTTTGTGAACTTATTTATTTTTGCATGGGCAGCATTTGTGTTTGGTGTGGAACAAGCGATGTATTCTGTTATGACGTACTATATCGCATTTAAAACGATCGATACAGTAATTCAAGGGCTAGATGAAACGAAGGCGGTTTTAATTGTATCTGATCAATACGAGGAAGTATCAAACGCGATTTTGCATCGTCTTGGCCGTGGAACTACAAAGCTTGTAGCGAAAGGTGGTTACACGGATAAAGAAAAAGAAGTTATTTATGCAGTTGTAACGCGTCTAGAAGTGACGAAGTTAAAATCAATTGTGCATGAAATTGATGAAAATGCGTTTGTTACGATTATGAGCACGCAAGAGACAAATGGTGGTAAGTTTAAATCGGCTATTCACTAAAAAGTTTATAGGAATATTTTTCGAAAGCAGAGAATTTTTCTCTGCTTTTTGTTATAATAGTAAGGTTTCTTGAAAAAATAGATATATTTTAGGCAGATTGGTTTACAACTATAATAAGCTGTACTATAATTCAAATAGATATAAATCGGAATCATTCTGAATTAAAATAGGTGAGATGCTATGAATAATATATTAGAAATTGAAGGTTTAACATTCCGATACGAAGATCGGAATGTGTTAGAAAATATTAATTTGCAAGTTCCGAAGGGAGCTTTTTTAGGTTTAGTGGGACCGAATGGTTCAGGTAAATCAACTCTACTTAAGTGTTTATTAGGTGTTTTAAAGCCAAAAGAAGGAAGCATTCGCGTGTTTGGCGTTGATAGTAAGAAGTTTAAGGAATGGAACAAAGTTGGTTATGTATCCCAAAAGGCAAATAGTTTCAATTCTGGTTTTCCAGCAACTGTTTCTGAAGTTGTGTCAATGGGACTTGTTTCGAAAAAAGGGCTTTTTCGCTTTTTCACAAAAGAGGATAAGAAAAAGGTAGAAAAAGCAATTGCTGATGTAGGGATGAGTGAGTTTCAAGGTCGTAACATTGGAGAGCTTTCTGGTGGACAGCAACAGCGTGTATTTATTGCTCGTGCGCTCGTTAGTGATCCTGAATTGCTTATTTTGGACGAGCCTACTGTTGGAATCGATGTAAAAAATGTGGAAAGTTTTTACGAAATATTAGAGGATTTAAACAAAAGGCTCGGGATCACATTAATTCTTGTTACTCATGATATGGGAGCTGTTACTGAAAAAGTAACACATGTTGCATGCCTAAACCAACATCTACATTTCCATGGAAATGTAGAGAAGTTCCGAGAGTTAGAAGATGCAGAAATGTCCGTCTTATATGGACATCATGTTCATCGTTTAGAACACGAACATGAGCATCACGGGAGGATATAATGATACAAGATTTTTTACAATATGACTTTTTACGTAATTCTTTATACGCAGGTATTTTAATTGGACTTGTTGCACCGCTAATTGGTGTGTTTGTTGTTATTCGTCGTTTATCTCTTATTGCGGATGCATTAAGTCACGTGACGTTATCGGGTATTGCAGCAAGTTTATTACTTGAAAAAACCATTTTTACAGGTGGGTTTTTAAACCCCTTATATATGGGGATGATTTTCTCGATTGGTGGAGCGCTACTAATCGAAAAGTTACGAACTGTATATAAGCACTATCAAGAATTAGCAATTCCAATTATCCTTTCGGCAGGGATGGGGGTTG
This sequence comes from Bacillus sp. GMs2/2, assembly GCF_050172095.1. Lineage (NCBI taxonomy): Bacteria > Bacillati > Bacillota > Bacilli > Caryophanales > Bacillaceae > Bacillus > Bacillus sp. GMs2/2. Next base: position 3,500 of record NZ_JBNLYE010000112.1, on the reverse strand, counting down.
GAGTTATTTTCATTTCACTTGCAAATGGATTTAACACAGACTTATTTAGTTATTTATTTGGTAGTGTCAGTGCTGTAACAAGTACAGATTTAATTATTATTGGTATTGTAGCAATTGTTGTTGTTGCGACAATTATTTTATTATATAAAGAGCTGTTTCTATTATCATTTGATGAGGAATACGCAGTATCAACTGGTTTAAGAGCGAAATGGATTCACTTTATTTTCATTATATTAGTTGCTCTTGTCATTGCAGTATCAATGCGTGTAGTGGGGGTTCTTCTTGTATCATCATTAATGACGTTACCAGTTGCAGCAAGTATTCGTATTGCTAAAGGATTTAAACAAACAATTTTCTTTTCCATTTTATTCGGTGAAATTGCAGTAATTGGTGGAATGTTTGCTTCGTATCAACTTGATCTAGCGCCAGGTGGTACAATTGTTATGATAGCAGTTCTTATTTTAATCGGTGCGATTTTATGGAAGAAGAAAAAAACTGCATAAAGTAGGGATAGGTATGAATCTAACAGAAGCTTTACGCCTAATGAAAGAAAAAGGATACAAACATACTGGAAAAAGAGAAGAGATGCTCAGATTATTTGCAGCACATAATCGTTATTTAACTGCGAAAGACGTTTTAGAGCATATGAAGGACGATTATCCAGGGCTTAGTTTTGATACGATTTATCGTAACTTAACAGTTTTTGCTGAGATTGGTGTTTTAGAACAAACGGAATTAAATGGTGAAAAACATTTTCGTTTTACTTGTTCTATTATGGAACATCATCATCATTTTATTTGTTTGGATTGTGGGGGAACGAAAGAGATTACTTCCTGCCCAATGGATTTTATGAATAAAGATTTTACCGGTTATGAAGTAACGGGTCATAAGTTTGAAATATATGGTCGTTGTCCAAAATGTGCAAAGTAAAAGCTCGTCGGTTAAACTGACGAGCTTTTTTACGTAGAAAAGAAGGTTGCTCACAAATATTGTGGCAACCTTCTTTTTATTGTTCTTGTGTCTCTTTTTCTTTTTCTCGCTCAGCAGCCATTTCAGCAGCAATTACGTCGATCTCTTTTTTCAGTTCTTCTACCATTGTTTCTTCTGGTACTTTACGAACGACTTGCCCTTTACGGAATAATAATCCCTCTCCACGTGCACCGGCAATACCGATATCAGCTTCACGAGCTTCACCAGGACCATTTACAGCGCAACCAAGTACTGCAACTTTAATTGGTACTTGAAGTGTAGAGATGTATTCTTCCACTTCGTTAGCGATGCTAATTAAATCAATTTCAATACGACCACAAGTTGGACAAGAGATAAGTGTTGCTGCGTTAGACGCAAGACCGAATGATTTTAATAGTTCACGAGCAACTTTTACTTCTTCAACTGGATCAGCACTTAATGAAATACGTAGTGTATTTCCGATGCCTTTATTTAAGATTGCTCCAAGACCAGCAGCACTTTTTACAGTTCCGGCAAACAATGTTCCGGACTCTGTAATACCTAAATGTAATGGATAATCAAAAGCACGAGCAGCTTTCTCGTATGCTTCAATTGCTAAGTTAACATCAGAGGCTTTCATAGATACGATAATATCGTGGAAATCTAAGTCCTCTAAAATTTTAATATGATGTAGCGCACTCTCAACCATACCATCTGCAGTTGGGTACCCGTACTTTTCTAAAATGTGACGCTCTAATGAACCAGCGTTTACACCAATACGGATTGGAATACCGCGCTCTTTTGCTGCATTTACAACAGCTTCTACTTTATGGCGACGACCAATGTTACCTGGATTGATACGTACTTTATCAATGCCACCTTCAATTGCTTTTAAAGCAAGGCGATAATCAAAATGAATATCAGCAACAAGTGGAATGTTGATTTGTTTTTTTATATCAGCAATAGCATCTGCTGCGCGTTCATCTGGAACGGCAACGCGGACGACTTGACAGCCGGCTTCTTCTAAACGCTTAATTTCAGCAACTGTTGCTTCAACATCATGTGTTTTTGTTGTTGTCATACTTTGTATAATTAATTCATTATTACCGCCGATTGTTAAATTACCGACTTTAACTGGACGTGTTTTTGTACGATGAGTCATTTCATTCACGAATAGATCGCTCTCCTTATAAAAGAAGTTTCTTATTTAGTCCCTCATATCAATGATAGTATACGTGATATAGGGCTATAGAAACCGAAGTACTCGGTTTCACTTTTACTATTGTATCAGCGCCTTTATGTAATTGACAAGGATTAAGTGATAGCTTATTGATATAAGGGGAATTTATAAGACTTTCCAATTTGTATTTTTGTAGCAGATGTACTTTTATTTAATTGTTTAAAGTCGTCAATGACTTTTTCTATGGAAGGAATTTTTTTCTTGTTAATTTGTTCTGTAATAGAAAGAACTGTCTCACCAGTTTTTACTTCAATTGTTTTATAAGATACATCTGTTTCTTTTTCTGTTTTGTTCTCTTTATTTTGTTGACTGTCTGTGTTTTCTTTTTTAATCGTTTGAGCAGCAGTTGTTTTTTTATATGAACTTAACATCGGTAAAGTACCGATTTTTATATCGTAATAAAATATATAACCGAGAACAAGCACGAATAGGAATATACCTAATCTTTTCATATTCTTCACTCCTTTGCTAGGAATATATGCTTGTCCAAAAAAAAAATGCCTATTTAGGCATTTTTTTCGTTCTTATTTTTCTTTCGGTTTTGGAACTTCTTTAATCGTTAAGTACAGAACAATTAAAACAACTGCGATATAGATGAATGTTGATCCAGGTACGACAATTTTACATGCGTCCATAATCATAAAGAAGATTGTTGGAATTGTGTAGCTGTATGCAGTTAGTGTCCAAACTTGTTTATAGGATAGTTTACGTTGACCGCTCATAGCAGAACCGATGAACGCAAGTAAAGTCACGCCTACAAAAGTAATGAATAATTGGAATAGGTACACTAAGAATCCAATAACAAATAATAAAATCGGATAAATATTATCGAATAAAGAAATAAATTCTTGTAGATCTTTTTTCTCAAGAGATGCACCTAACAAATCGTTATAAGAATACGTTTGTATTTGACCATTTCCCATAGAGACTACTTTATCTTTTAAAACAAATAAACCTGTTTTATTTTGATATTTTTCTAGGTCTGTTGAATTTGGATCAAATACGAAAAGTGCATTTCCTTCTTCTTTTTCAATAGGTTGATCAATATCGGCTTTTAGTTCGCCATTTTCAATTTTAAAATCAGGTAAATCTTTATCGATGACTTGATTTACCATGCTTACACCATCTTGGATAAAACTACCGTACAAAAAAGTTCTTGGAATAGTAGTAATTAAGCAAAGTAGCATAATATACAAAATGGTTTTACCGATTTTTTGAAAACGGAATAGCGCCATATCTTTAGGCGAGTATATGCTTTTTACGAATTGGGTAAATATGGACATAGATTCACTTCCTTTATGTATGTATAAAA
>NZ_JBNLYE010000111.1:0-13278 GCF_050172095.1 Bacillus sp. GMs2/2 | reverse complement strand
TGTAGTTTAATCACTTTACTATTATTCATGTACGATCCCCCTATGTAACATAAAGAACGGCATGTTCCTCATGCCGTTCTTATCTTCTTATTATAACATAAATGATAATGAGCGGAACGAATAACCGTTATCTTCCAATGATTTCTACTTCTGTGTGCATATCTACATCAAATTTATCCTTAATTGTATGTTTTATTAATTCAATTAAAGACAATACATCTTGCGCTGAAGCTCCCCCGGTATTAACAATAAAATTGCCATGCATTTCAGAAATTTGAGCTCCACCAATCCTATAACCACGAAGCCCTGCTTTTTCTACTAAATCTCCTGCAAAATGTGGGATTGGATTCCGAAATACACTTCCTGCACACGGGTGATTCCATGGTTGCGTTTCACGGCGGTAATCTTTATTATTTTGCATACTACGTACAATTTCTTCACGTTTTCCCGCCTGTAATTGAAACACCGCCTCTAAAACAATACCAGGACGTTTCGTTTGCAATACAGATGCCCGATAAGAAAACTCCAGTTCTTTATTCGTTAACCAGTCAATTGTACCGTCTTCAAACAGAATGAGAGCCTTCGATAATACACTCGATATATCCGATTTATGTGCACCTGCATTCATGTATACTGCACCACCGACACTTCCTGGAATACCGCTCGCAAACTCCAATCCAGCTAACCCTTGACGACTAAGTAAAGTTGACAATTTAATAAGAGGATATCCACTACCAACTCTTACCTTATGTTTTTCGACCTCTAAGTGATCTAATCCTTCTCCTAAACGAATAACAACACCTTCTATGCCTTGATCAGATACAAGAAGGTTTGAACCGCGACCAATTACAGTCCACTTCGTTTTGTATTGCTTTACTAACTGTAATGTTTTTTCAATACCGGCTACATGCTTTGGCACAATTAAAATATCCGCTGGTCCACCTATTTTCATAGTTGTATAACGTGCTAACGGCTCGTTAACTAAAACACGACCAACGTCTGCTTCTATAAGCTCATTTACTAATTGTTCCATAGACAATCTCCCCCATATTAAGTCTCCTTATGACAATAATATGCAGGGCGTTCACCTAACGTTATCCCTCTATTTACGGGCAGTACAGCTCCTAAATCAAAATTCGGCGATAACAAAGAAATTAGGCGCAATCAGGATGTCAGTAAACATCCTATTAGTGAAAGATAATAATCAACGAGAGAGAATCACTCCCCACTGATTAAAGCCTCACTTTATTTTTTTACAAGCTTATTCATTACTTCATACAGCTTATTTGCTGCATCTGGAATACCTAGTTGCTTAGCCGCTAGCTTCATATTTTGTAATGTTTGTGCATTCAATAAAATCTCATCAATATCACGAATAAGCGTTTCAGCTGTTAAATCTTTTTCAAGTAACATTTTTGCCGCTCCTTTATCAACAACTGAACGTGCATTCTTTTCCTGGTGATTATTTGTTACATACGGACTCGGTATTAACACACTTGGTTTTCCTAACGCTGTTAATTCTGCAAGTGTTGTTGCCCCAGCCCTTGAAACAACAAGGTCTACACCAGTTAGTACCTCTGGCATATTATGAATGAACGGCTTAATAATAACATTGCTTGGGTTCCCTTTTTGCTTCACGGCTTCCATCACTTTATCATAATGTACTTCACCCGTTACATATAGTATTTCGTAGCTTTTGTTCCCAAACTGTTCAATTGCTTCAACGAAGGCATCGTTAATCGGTCTAGCCCCACGACTTCCACCAAATATAAGTACAGACTTTTTAGGAAGAGAAAGCCCAACTGAACGTTTCCCCTTCATTCCATTTTGATCCATTACCTCTGATGCTCGTGGATTACCTGTCATTACCACTTTTGACTCTGGAAAATGCTCTATAGCTGCTTCAAAACAAACAGCAACTTTATCAACATAACGGCTTAAAAACTTGTTCGTTACACCTGGTACACTATTTTGTTCATGTACAATAGTTGGAATACCTAATTTGGCTGCAGCGTATACAACTGGTCCACATACATATCCACCCGTTCCAATTACGATATCCGGATTAAAACGACGAATGTATCGTTTACTATCCTGTACACCTTTTAGAAAACGCATTACTGTTTTCACATTATCTAATGATATTTTTCGTTTAAATCCACTTATAACAATAGATTGAAATGGTATACCTGCTTTTGGAACGATTGTACTCTCTAGTCCATTTTCCGTACCAATATATAAAAATCTCGCTTCTGGATTTAACTTTTTTATTTCTCTAATTAAAGCAAGAGCTGGATAAATATGACCACCAGTACCCCCACCACTCACTAATACACGCACTACTAACTCCTCCGCTTCTCTTTTCTTATTTCCATTATACTTATTTCTATATACATATTGCATTTTTACACACATACGAAAAACCCTGTCTTATAAACAGGGTTTAGTAGCGAGAATGGCGACTTATATTTAATAATACACCTACTGCCATTAACATTAATGTCAAACTTGATCCACCATAACTTAAAAACGGCAAGGTAATACCCGTAACAGGCATCAGTCCTGTTACAACACCAACATTAATCATTACTTGAATCGCAATCATCGCCACAATACCTACTGCTAAAAACGTACCATATAAATCTGGCGCTCCTAATGCGATACGAATCCCGCGCCATAATAATAGACTAAATAATAATAACACAAATGAACCACCAATAAAACCTAATTCCTCGGATAAGATCGCAAATATAAAGTCAGTTTGTGGTTCAGGTAAATAAAGAAATTTTTGTCTACTTTGTCCAAGTCCAAGCCCAAATAATCCACCAGGTCCAATTGCAAGTAATGATTGGATAATTTGAAATCCACTCCCGAGCGGATCTGACCACGGATCTAAATATGATGTAATGCGTTTCATTCGATACGGTGCTGATGCAATTAACCCTACAAATCCTGCTACACCAATCAAACCAAACATTGCAAAGTGAAAGACTCTCGCTCCCGAAATGAATATCATAATGATACATGTCCCAACCATTACCGTTCCTGTCCCAAGGTCTGGCTGTAACATAATCATCCCAAAAGCAAGAAACACAAAACTAAGGGCCGGTAATAAACCACGTTTAAAAGATGTAATCAATTTTTGCCGTTCTGCTAAAAACTTTGCCAAGAAAATAATCATCGCAAACTTCATAAATTCTGACGGTTGAATCGAAAATGCTCCGATTCCAATCCAACTTCGTGCTCCTCCTCGAACAAGACCTACTCCAGGAATAAGAACGAGAATAAGAAGAATGAAGCAAACTAGCAAAATCACTTTTGAATACGTACGCCACACCCAATAATCAATTTTCATAATAAAAAACATAGCTACTACACCAAGACCCGCAAACAGTAATTGTCTTTTTGCAAAAAAGAATGAGTCCCCCATTTTATAAGAGGCCCAAACTGCACTCGCACTATAAACCATAATCATTCCGATTGTCAACAATGAAAGTGTTACGATGATGAGAATAAAATCAGGCGTTTTCTTCATTACCCACAAACACCACCTCTTTAGGCAGAACCTTTTGCCCTATGTAACAAAACATCAGTAGGTGTTAGCCTACTGATGTTTTGATTTACTTTATATAAGTTTATGCACAGCTTGTATAAAAATGTCTCCTCTTTCTTCAAATGTTTTAAATTGATCCCAGCTTGCACACGCTGGAGAAAGAAGAACAACATCGCCATCTTTAGAATGAGCATAAGCTTTCACCACTGCTTCATCTAAAGTATCGACACTTTCAATTATATCTAATCCCGCTTTTTCTGCCGCTCTTACTAGTTTAGGAGCTGTTTGTCCAAATGTTACAATCGCTTTTACATTTTTGAAATACGGAATTAAATCATCGAATTCATTTCCGCGATCAAGCCCACCTGCTAGTAACACAATCGGTTGTGTAAACGCAGATAGTGCTTTCTCAGTCGCTAACATATTCGTTGCTTTTGAATCATTATAAAACTTACGGTTGTTAATCGTTGTTACATATTCTAAACGATGTTTTACACCCGTAAAACGTTTTAACACGACCGTAATTGCTTCATTAGAAGTACCTAATAATTTCGCAATACTCATCGCAGCTAAAATATTTTCTAAATTATGTTGACCAGGTAAAACGATATCGCTTACTTCAACAACTTTTTCACCTTTGAAATAAAGAGCGTTATCTTTTATACACGCGCCATCTTCAATTTCTTTCGTTGTCGAAAACAGGATTTTTTGACCTTTAGAATACGCAGACAAAGCCATCACATCTGCATCATCCGCATTTATTACACTATAATCATTTTCTGTTTGGTTTTTAAAAATATTTGCTTTCGCTAAACCATATTCTTTCTTCGTCCCATGATAATCTAAGTGAGCCTCAAATAAATTTAAAAACGCAGCAATTTTAGGTTGGAACAATTCTACTCCCATCAATTGAAATGATGAAAGTTCTGTAACTACAACTTCATTTTCTTTTGCATCCTGTGCTACTTCACACGCTACAGTGCCAATGTTCCCTGCAATTACAGGATGCTTTTGTCCTTCTTTTAGCATTTCAAATGTCAGCATTGTCGTCGTCGTTTTACCGTTAGACCCCGTAATCCCAACAAATGGTGCTTCTGAAATACGATATGCTAATTCAACTTCCGTAACAATCGGAATTTGCTTTTCTTTCGCAGCAACTAATATTGGATTAGAATACGGGATTCCTGGATTTTTTACTACAAGAGAAATATTTCTCTCTAATAATTCTAAAGGATGACCACCGCATACAACGTCCATTCCTTTTGCTTGTAATTCTGCAGCAAGTACATTCTCTGCTAAAGGCTTTCCGTCATTTACAATAACATTTGCCCCTAACTTTTGTAACAATGTAGCTGCTGCATAACCACTTTTTGCAATGCCTAATACAAGAATATTCTTATTTTGAAATTCAGTTACAGTTTTCAATTACATCCACACCCCGATATAAATTCCTAACACAGCTAATAAAAATCCTGCAGACCAAAACGTCACAACAACACGCCACTCTGACCAACCACATAATTCATAATGATGGTGTAATGGACTCATTTTAAAGACACGTTTTCCTGTTGTTTTAAATGAAATGACCTGAATGATAACCGATAAAGTTTCCATTACGAATACTCCGCCGATAATTACAAGTAGCAATTCTTGTTTTAATAAAATCGCTACAGCTGCAATGGCTCCACCTAAAGCTAATGAACCTGTATCTCCCATAAACACTTTTGCTGGATTCGCATTGAATACTAAAAATCCAAGTACAGCTCCTACAACTGCCATACAGAATATCGCCACTCCAAATTGCTCTTGTGCCACAGCAATAATACTAAATGCTCCAAATGCAATAGCAGCTGTTCCTGATAATAAACCATCTAAACCGTCAGTTAAGTTAACTGCATTTGATCCACCAATAAGCATAAATAGTACAAGTACGAAATACGCCCAACCTAATTCAAACTTAACATCCGTTCCCGGAATCATGATGTATGTGTGGAACGCTTGCCCTTTTCCAATTAAAAAGAATGCAATAGCAATAACAAGCTGACCTACTAATTTTTGTTTTGATGTTAAACCAAGATTTCTCTTCTTAACTACCTTTATGTAGTCATCTAAAAATCCAATCAATCCGTAACCAAACGTCACTAATAGTAATAACGAAACCTCTGCACCTAAATAATTAAACTTAATCGCCATAATAAGTGAAGTTACCATCATAGATACGTATATGACGATACCACCCATTGTTGGTGTCCCTGATTTTTTTTGATGTGACTTTGGTCCTTCATCACGAATACTCTGTCCGAACTTTAATTTTCTTAAAAATGGAATAAACAATGGCGAAAGGGCAACAGAAATTAAGAATGCTACCCCAGCCGTTACTAATAAACCTTGCTCAAGCACATGTAGTCCTCCTCTCACGTTGTTACTCTTCGTTGCTTAAACGCCCTTTAATTGCTTCTTTAGCAACTTCACGATCATCAAAATGATGAACTTCTTTACCAATAATTTGATACGTTTCATGACCCTTACCAGCAATAATAATGATATCATCTGCTTTCGCTTTAGTGATTGCATGGTGTATCGCTTCTTTTCTATCAATAATCACTTCATAATTTTTCCCACTTGCACCATGTACCATATCATCTAAAATAGCCGCTGGATCTTCACTTCTTGGATTATCTGATGTGTAAATTGCATGAGTTGCATATTTTGTTGCAACACTTGCCATTATCGGTCTCTTCGTTCGGTCCCTATCGCCGCCACAACCAACGATACAATACACATCACCTTTTGCAAATTGTTTTGCAGTTTTTAATACATTTTCTAAACTATCCGGCGTATGTGCGTAATCAACAATAACTGTATAATTTTGTCCTCCATCAACAACTTCAAAACGCCCTGGAACCCCAGCTAGTTCTTTTATAACAGCAATGATTGTTTCTAATTTCACACCCGAAACAAGTCCTGCTGCTGTTGCTGCAAGTACGTTATATACATTAAATTTACCTATTAATTTCATCGTAACATTTACACTTTCATATGGTGTGACAAGCGTAAATGTAGTCCCGCCACTCGTCATAACGATATTTTTTGCCATAATGTCACTTGTTGTATCAATACCATATGTTACAACTGTTGCTGCAGTACTTCTCATATACTCTTCTGTTACATTATCATCGCTATTCAGCACAGCGTACTTTTCGCCATTATGATTATAACTATTGCCAAGCTGTGCAAATAGTAACCCTTTTGCATGTTTATATTCTTCCATCGTTTGATGATAGTCTAAATGATCTTGTGTTAAATTCGTAAACACCGCTACATCGTAATCACATCCGTGTACACGACCAAGATCTAACGCATGTGACGAAACTTCCATTACCGTGCTGTCCACACCTTGTTCAACCATTTTTGAAAACGTCTGTTGAAGTGTTAGTGCATCTGGTGTTGTATTTTTCACCTCAAATGTTTCATCACCGATTTTCATATTAATCGTTCCAATTAGCCCTGTTTTATGACCATGTGCTCGCATAATCTCATCCATAATATGCGATGTTGTTGTCTTTCCATTTGTACCTGTAATTCCGATTAAATGTAACTTGTGTGTCGGTTGACCATAAAAATAATCAGCTAAAACCGCTAACGAACGAAAAGTATTTTTCACAAGTACAACTGGAACGTCAACATCAATTGGTCTTTCCGCAACAATAGCAGCCGCTCCTTGTGCCGCTGCTTGCTTAGCAAAATCATGGCTATCAACCGTATATCCTTTCATACATACAAATAAGCTTCCCTCTTTCACTTTACGTGAATCAGCTTCTATAGATGTGATTTCTGGATTTTCTTTTGGAACAACTGGAAAATCATGCAAACATGATACAAGTGTATGCAACTTCATTTCACTAAACCCTCTCTACATTGTTTATTTATCTTTTTTTAGTAAGCAACACATTACCTCCTATATAAGGAGGTAAGTGCTACTGACCTATTTATGAATGAGACACTTACTGTCTCAAATTAAGCAACTGTTCTATAAAGAACTCACTTCCACCAATTGTACCATAAAACGTACTATGTTACCTTTAATTCCCGAAGTAAATTCTAATTTTTGAGCCTTCTTTTACTTTAGCTCCCGCTTCTGGTGATTGTTTAATTACTTTCTCTCCATCTCCACTTATATCAAGTTTCAAATCGACGAGTTGTGTTTGTAAGTCTTTCTTTTTCATTCCAATTAAATTCGGAACTTCCACAGTTGGTGTATCGCCCCATTTATATTCTTTCTCAACTTGTTCTTTTCTCGGTTTCACTCCCATAACAGGAAGCGCATCTCGAAGGATATTCCCGACAATTGGAGCTGCTACCACTCCACCAAACTGTGTAACCCCTTTTGGATTATCAACAGCTACATACACAACAATCTCTGGATCATCCGCTGGAGCAAATCCGATAAAAGATACTATATAATTATTCTCTAAATATTTACCATCCTTCACCTTTTGAGCAGTACCCGTTTTTCCACCTACGCGATATCCATCAATATAAGCACCTTTACCAGAACCTTTCGCTACAACATTCTCTAATGCATAACGAACTTTTTCTGAAGTTTCCTTGGAAATAACTTTTCTTTTCTCAACAGGTGTCTTTTTACTAACAACTTGATTATTTTTCGGATCAATAAACTCCTTAGCTATATACGGCTGATACAATGTTCCACCATTTACAGCCGCCGCTACAGCTGCTACTTGTTGAATCGGCGTAACAGAAACTCCTTGGCCGAATGAAGTTGTTGCTTGCTCTACTGGACCAACTTTATCTAAATTAAATAAAATCCCACTGCCTTCACCTTGCAAGTCAATTCCAGTCTTCTGCCCAAAACCAAAATTACGAATGTATTTAAATAATCGGTCTTTACCAAGGCGATCACCAAGTTCAATAAATCCCGGGTTACATGAGTTTTGAACGACTTCTAAAAACGTTTGACTGCCATGACCTCCTGCTTTCCAGCATTTCAATCTAGCTCCACCTACTTCAGCTGCTCCATCATCATAAAACGTATCCTTCTCTAAGTCTACTAAATTTTCATTCAATGCTGCAGCTAATGTAATGATCTTAAATGTTGAACCAGGCTCATACGTACTCCATACAGGTAGATTTCTGTTATACACTTCTGGAGAGACACTTTGAAAATCCGCTGGGTCAAAACTCGGTCGACTAGACATCCCTAAAACTTCACCATTTTTAGGGTTCATTGCAATCGCAATCATACCGTCAGGATTATAAGTTGACTCCGCAATATTCATTTCTCTTTCCATAATCCTTGTAATACGCGCATCGATTGTTAATCCTAAATTTAAACCGGCTTCTGGCTTTTTGAAATCATCACCAACATTAGGCATCCTTTGTCCTTTCGCATCTGCAAAAAAACGCACATGACCTTTGTCCCCATTTAGCTCTTTATCATAATATTTTTCTAGTCCCATAAGACCTTGGTTATCGCTACCTGCAAAACCTAATACATGTGATAAAAAGTTTCCAAATGGATAGTACCGGATAGAATCCTCTGCGATATACACGCCCTTCAGACTTAATCCTCGTACTTCTTTCGCTTTGTCATGTGATATTTTCCTTCCGCCTTTATCTAACCTTACAATCGATTCTTTTTTTGTAATCCTTTTATAAATCTCATCTTTTTCCACACCTAATACTGCAGCTAACTTCTCTGCAGTCTCCGCTGGTTTTTCAATTTGCCTCGGTACAACAAAGACAGTTGGAGCACTTTTATTCGTGGCAAGTTCCACACCATTTCGGTCTAAAATTTTCCCACGTTCGGGTTCAAAAGTAATATTACGACTCCATGAATCTTTCGCACGATCCGTTAACATATTCCCAAGAAAAAATTGCACATATCCAAGACGAATATCGATAATCGTGAAAATAAGTATACCTGATATAAGTATAAAAATAAGTCGTTTTCTAACTGTTACATTTGATACACGCATATTGGAACAAGCCTCCCTTACGCCTAGCTTGTTCCAATATATGCTTGTACTTATTTAATTAGAACTTATTCTCTTTTACCATTACGGCTTTTCTGCTTCTTGCTGTGGTTCGAGTGGCGGTACGAGTGTGACACCTAATTCTGTACCAGGTTGTAATAATGTTCCTTCCGCCACACTTTGTTCTGTTACGTATCCTGTACCAGAAGGTTTCAAGTTAAGCTGTAATGTCTTCGCTAAATTCATAACATCACGCAGTGCCCATCCTTGTATATTTGGCATTGTAGGCTTATCTCCTACCAAGAAGACTCGGTCGCCTTTTAATGTTTGTTCAGTCGCTTTTGGTACTTGTTGCTGTACTTTCCCTTCACCTAGTACGATTGGACGAAGTTTTGCTTTATCAATCGCTTTCCCCGCTTCAGCCATCGTTTTACCATTTACATCCGGAACAGTAGTTTGTTGTTCTTTCAGATGTTTTTTCGGATCTTTCACTTCATTTGGCTTAATCTTTAAATACTCTAAACTATTTTTTGTTACATATTTAAAAATATCAGCTAACGGTTGTGCACCGTTCTCATCATCTTTTAATTTAGGCTGTTTAACAGCTACATACACAACAAGTTGTGGATCGTCCATTGGTGCCATACCTAAGAATGAGAATATATAATTCTGTCTCCCTGTCATATAGCCGCCTTTTCCATCCGGAATTTGCGCTGTACCTGTTTTACCACCAACTGAATATCCATCAATTTTATAAGCTGTCCCTGTACCTTTCGGAGATGTAACAACACGTTCTAATAATTGTCTTACTTGCGCTGCTGTTTCCTTTGTAACAGGTTTTCCTACTTCTTCTGGCTTATGTTCTAATTTTACTTTGTCTGTTATCGGATCTACAATTTTATCAATTGCATAAGGTTTCATCATTTTCCCATCATTTGCAATGGCCGTTGCAGCTTGTACAAGCTGAATTGGTGTTACAGTGGAACCTTGTCCAAAAGCTGTTGTCACTTGTTGTATTTGCTGATCAAATAAAATTGTATTCGATCCTTCACCTGATAAATCAATGTTCGTTTTTTCATCTAATCCAAAACTATGAATATATTTTCGGAAACGTTCTGGACCAAGTTTTTGATCTCCTAAAATTGCAAACGCTACGTTTGAAGAACGCTCTACCCCTTCATCAAACGTGATAGAGCCCCAACCAGCACCACCGTTATGATCTTTTATTTTCCTATTTCCAACTTGATATGTCCCGGACTGATAATAATCTTGGCCTTTGTACACACCTTCATTAATAGCTGCCGCTAACGTGAAAATTTTCATTGTTGATCCAGGTTCAAATGCATTGGCAATCGCGTCATTGAAGAAATATTTAATTTGACGATCATTAGGGTCATAACTAGGTTTAGTAGACATCGCTAATATTTTCCCAGTTTTCGGATCTGCAACAATCCCTATTAAACTTTCTGGCTCATATTGCTTACTTGCTGCTTTCATCGCGTCTTCTAAATAACTTTGGACACGTTGATCGATTGTTAAATAAGCGTTATCTCCATTTTTAGGTGCCTTTACATTAACTTTTCCCCCATCAAGGGACACACCTTTACGATCACCTGTATATGCTACTTCTCCGTTCGAGGCACTTAAGTATTTATCCAAGCTTTTCTCTATGCCAAATTGACCTACCGAGGTTCCATTCTCATTTGGTTTTGCATGACCTATAACGTAAGATGCAAAATCACCGTTTGGATACACCCTTGCATTTTCTGTAATAAAAGATATCCCCGGCAACTTCAACGCTTCTATTTGTTCTTTCTTTTCTTTCGTCAAATCCTTGCCTAACGTTCCAAATTCGACTTGACTTCTACCTTCCTTATTTAAAGAAGCTAAAATATCCTCTTCGCCTTTTCCAAGTACTCCTGCAATTTTCTTTGCAGTATCTTCTTTATTCTCAACTGAGTTAGCACCTTTTAGTGCAGCTACCATTTTGTAAGAGTTTGCGTCTTGCGCTAACACATGACCGTTTTGATCATAAATGGTTCCTCGGTTCGCTTCAAGAACTCCTTTTTTACTATGCTTTTGTTTAGCAAGTGCATCTAAATCCTGATTATGAACTGTTCCTGTTGATTGTATGTAAAAAAATCGGGCTAATAACAGCAAAAAGAGCAGGAGGAAAAATATCATAAAATAACCTGCTCCCTTATTGGTATGAAATTTAGTCATATTCTTCTTCATCGTTCCTTCACACCTATTGCCTTATTTGAGGCCTTTCACATTATTCGCATTAATTTCTAGCCCGTGTTTTTTTGCAACTTCAGCGATTCGTTCATAGCGACTTAACTTCTCTACTTCAGCTTGTAATTCTTGATTTTCTTTTTGCTGCTGTACAATTTTTTCTTCTATCGTCGCTGCTTCTACATTAACTTGATAAAGGCCTGCTTTATTTCCAATAAACGCGACACAGGCATACAATAAAAAGCCAATAAACGCTACATACAACAGTTTTTCGATTCTTGTAATTTTCGCTTTAACCTTCGGCTTAGCCATCTGCTGTGGGGGCGTTTGAATTTGCACCTCTTCTTGCGCTTGTTGTTTGTACTTTACAGCTAAATTAGTCATACCTCTCTCTCCCTTTTATCGTTTTTCAGCGATTCTCAACTTCGCAGAACGCGCACGATTATTTTCTTCTAGCTCTATATCAGAAGGTAAAATCGGTTTTCTTGTAATAAGCTTTAATTTCGGCTTAAATTCATCAGGAATAATCGGTAATCCTGGCGGCAATTGTGGCGTTGTACTATTTCGCTTAAACGTTGTTTTACAAATACGATCTTCTAATGAATGGAATGTTATAACACTAACCCTTCCACCTGGCTTAACCATCTCAATAGCAGATTCCAATGCTTCTTCAAATACTTTTAATTCATCATTTACAGCTATACGAATTGCCTGAAACACTCGCTTAGCAGGATGCCCACCCGTTCTACGAGCTGGAGCCGGAATACCTTCTTTAATTAGCTCTACTAATTCTCCTGTCGTTTCAATAGCTTTATTCTCACGATAAGCTTCAATTTTTCTTGCAATTTGTTTTGAAAATTTCTCTTCACCGTATTGGAAGAAAATCCTTACAAGTTGTTCATATGACCAGCTATTTACAACATCATACGCTGTTAATGGGGCATCTTGATCCATCCGCATATCTAGCGGTGCATCATGATGATAACTAAAGCCTCGTTCTGGTGTATCTAATTGTGGGGATGAAACACCTAAATCAAATAAAATACCATCTACTTCTGTTATACCTATTTCCTGCAGTTTTTCAGCTAAATAACGGAAGTTACTCTTTACTGTTATAAACTGTTCACCGTATGAAGAGAACTTTTCTTTCGCGTTTTGAATCGCTATCTCATCTTGATCAAACGCTATTAATTTTCCACCTTCAGTTAATTGGGATAATAAATAAGAACTATGTCCTCCTCCCCCCAGTGTACAATCTACATATGTACCATCTGGCTTTATATCTAAGCCGTCTACTGTTTCCTTTAAAAGCACTGTTACGTGTTTAAACATTGTTGCACCTACTCTTTTTCCAATTAATTATGTTGAATGTATCCCTTCCTCTAAACACATATTTCACGCTTAGAGAATGAAATAATACGAAAGAACGACTCATTTAACTTACCAACAAAGGCAACATACTATACAAATCGCTATTTTCTTTTATTATATACT
>NZ_JBNLYE010000110.1:0-13444 GCF_050172095.1 Bacillus sp. GMs2/2 | reverse complement strand
AACGACATTAACATATATTAGATAAAATAGCCCTTGTAATGAATCAATTATTATGAGGAGGATTCACGTGGACAGAAATGCTTTAAGAAAAGTAAAAGGCCTTATTGGATTATTAATGGTTTTTGTATTAGCATTCGTATCATTTCCGTGGAGTACATCAGTCAAGGCGGAAGAGAAAAAGCAAGAAAAGGCATCAAGTGAGAAGAAGATAGTTTTTCCAGTTGTAAGTGATGTGCATATTAAAAATAGTGGAACGGATGATACGTTTCGCTGGAAAAGAGCGATTGAACAGTTTAATACATTAGCACCAAAGCAAGATGCGTTTGTTATTGTAGGTGATTTCACAGATACAGGATCAGTGCAGCAATATGATCGTTTCATGCAAGTGTATAATGAAAATGCAAATAAAGATGCAGTGCGAATGAATTCTCTCGGTAACCATGATTATTGGAACGGTTTATCCGTAGAGGGTGCACAGAAGCGTTTCTTAGAAAAAACAGGTATGGAATCAATTTATTATCATAAGGTGGTAAAAGGTTATCACTTCCTTGTTATGTCTCCAGAGAATGGAACAACACATGGTTATTATTCGGACAAGCAAATTAATTGGTTAAAAGAAGAAATGGCAAAAGCACAAAAAGATGATCCAGAAAAACCGATTTTTGTATTTTTACATCAACATATTAAAGATACAGTGTATGGTAGTCAGGAATGGGGAACACAAGATAGCGCAAAAATTAATGCAGTGTTAAAAGAATATCCACAAGTTATTACGTTTTCAGGTCATTCACATTATCCGTTAGATGATCCGAGATCGATACATCAAAAAGACTTTACATCAGTTGGTACATCTTCAGTAAGTTATATGGAAGTTGAAGGTGGTAAAGTACAAGGGAATATCCCGCCAGGAGCTAGTACGTTAAGCCAAGGTTTATTAGTAGAAGTAGATGAAGAAGAAGTGACGATTAATCGCCGTGATTTCCATACGAATTCTTGGACAGGCGAGCCTTGGAAAATTAAATTACCAGCAAAGAAAGAAACATTTACACATGTAGAAGATCGTGATAAAGAAAAGCCTTACTTTGCTAAAGATGCAAAGCTTGCTGTATCAAATGTAACAGAAAATGCGGCAACAGTAACATTCCCGCAAGCATTGGACAACCTCCTTGTTCACTCTTACCGTGTGCAGGCTAGAGATAAGCAAACGGGTGAAATAAAAAATAAATTGTTAGCATTCTCAGAGTTTTATCGTGATCCAGTGCCGAAAGATCTTACGTTTACGCTTGCAGGGTTAGATGGCGGGAAAGCATATACACTTGAAGTAGTTGCGATTGATTCATTTGGCAATGAAACCGCACAGCCGTTAACTGCGGAAATTACTACGAAAAAAGATAATATTGACCCGAATGTGAAAGTACCAAAAGCTGATGTTTTCGATGTAAACTTTGCAGATGGTACATTTAAAGACAATTCACCATTTGGTACAAAAGGTGATGTGAAGGGCAATGTGACTATTGAATATGATAAAGCATTGAAGAAGAATGTTATGAAGTTAAACGGAAAAGCAAATACATTTGGATACCTTCCATTTTCAGCAGCACAAAAAGAGAAAATAGTAAATACGTTTACATTAGAAACTGTATTTTCAATGAATGAAATTCGCGGACAAGGTATTTTGCAAAATACAGAGAGCGGCGGAATTGGATTTGAGTCTACAGGAAGTGGATATGTTGAATTATGGGCTCACATTGGAGGTAGCTATAAACGTGTTGGTGTTCAATTAGAAGCGAACAAAACGTATCATTTAACAGGAACGTATAACGGAAGCGAATTGGCAATTTACGTAGATGGTAAAAAAGTAAATAGTCAGCCAGCTCAAGGAAAAGTTTATAACCCGAACGTACCATTTGCATTTGGAGCGGATCCTGATAGTAACGGAAATGGTGGTATTCCGTTAAATGGACAAATCGCGTTAGCAAAATTATATAGTAAAGCTTTAAGTTCTTCAGAAGTATTAGCATCATACAATGAGTTTTCTAACCGTACGAAGTTAGAGCAAGTAAATGCGTTATTTGAAGAGCTTGGAAAAGTAAAAGAAGTGTTAGTTAGTACGTATGAATTTGGTGATAAGCCAGGTCAATATTCAAAGGAAGCCTTTCAAGAATTAGAGAAAAGCTATAACATTGCAAAGCAAGCATTTGAAAATGTAGGAAGTACTGGGGAACAAATTATTCAAACATATACCGAATTAAAATCAGCTAATGTAACATTCGTACAATCTAAAGTAGTAGAACAACCGAAAACACCGAAAGAAAAATTACAAATCAATATTGAATCTGCAAAAGTAGTAGTGAAAAAAGCGCAAGATGCAAATGTAACGGACGGTTCAGTGAAATCATTGCAACAAAAAATTACAGTTGCAGAAGCTGTATTACAAGATGTGCAAGTAAAAGATGCACAGGTAGAAACGATGAATCGTACATTAGAGTATGCGATTTCACTTGTTGAAAAAAGTATGAACAAATAAGAGAGAAGAAAAGAAGCTTATCATGATAGGCTTCTTTTTTGTTATACTAAAAGTAGCATAGAAAGAAGGAGCGAATAATTTGGAACAGAAAAAGCTAAAAAGAATTCTTGAATATGTATGGATCGCGGTTGTGCTCCTTGTAGGATATTATTTATTAAAAGATAAAAGTATTTGGGTTTTATTCTTAATGACGTTTTTATTAGCAGGATTAGGAACGTTATTTATTAACTTCTTCTTTGATAGTTTGAATGCCTGGAAGAAGAAAAAGAAGGGGACGAAGTAAAGGAGGGAATATATGCAAAAGTGGAAGCTCATATATCAGGTGATTATTTTCTTAGTGCTTGTGGGTATTGGAATGATCAAATACTCGACACCAATAGGAAATTGGGCATGGTTTACAGCTTGCATCGGCATATTTTTCATTTTACAATCGTTAACGAAAAAATATAATAGTACAGAAAGATAGCTCGCCGTTTTATCGGCGAGCTATTTTGTTATGCTTTTTTCTGTTCATCATTTGTTTTTTCAATAGCTAAATGACTATGCTTTCTAGAGTAGAAGAAATAGAAGCATAAGCCGACTATAAGCCAAACTGCAAAGCTAATCCATGTTGTTTTAGACAAATTGATCATTAAATATAAGCAGCAAAGAATCGCAACAACTGGTAATACAGGTACGAAAGGTGTACGGAATCCGCGTTTTAAATCAGGGTGTGTTTTTCGTAAAATAAGTACTGCGCAGCAAACGAATGTAAAGGCTGTTAATGTGCCGATGTTTACTAAATTCGCTAGCAAATGTAAGTCTAAAAGGCCTGCTAATAAAGCAGCAACAACGCCAGTAATCCACGTATTTAATAAAGGGATTTTTACTCTTTTATTTACACGTGCTAACGCTTTTGGAAGTAGACCGTCACGGCTCATTGCATACGAAACGCGAACTTGTCCATACATAACGACTAAGAGGACGGTTGTCATTCCAGTCATCGCTCCAACAGCGAGTAGTCCTGCAATTGTATCCTCACCAACGAAATGCAATGCAAATGCAACTGGATCAGAAACGTCTAATTGCGTATAAGGAACCATACCTGTTAAAACGAAAGATACAATCATATATAAAACAGTACAAATAAGAAGAGAACCGATAATACCAATTGGTAAATCACGCTGCGGTTTTTTCGTTTCTTCTGCAGCGGTTGCGATTGCATCAAAGCCTAAAAAGGCGAAGAATACAGTGGCAGCTCCAGTAATAATACCGTCGTATCCGAACGGAATGAAAGGTGTCCAATTTTCAGGTTTTACATATTTCGCACCTGCTACAATAAAGGCGATAATAACAGCTAACTTGATAAGAACCATAATATTATTAATGCGTGCGCTTTCACGTATACCGAAGCTTAAAAGACCAGTAATGAGTAGTAAAATACAAACAGCTGGTAGATCGATAAGACCACCTTTTCCTACGCCAGGGGCCGAGGCGATTATGGCGGGCAGATGGACGTTAAATCCTTGTAGTAAAGATTGTAAATAACCAGACCAACCGACAGCTACTGCCGCGACTGCAAGTAAATATTCGAGCATTAAACACCAGCCGACGATGAAGGCGACGACTTCTCCGACTGTCATGTATGCGTAAGTATACACACTTCCTGAGACAGGAATAGAAGAAGCGAATTCGGCATAACAAAAGGCTACACAAGCACAAGTAAATGCAGCAATAAGGAATGATAGCATAATACCAGGACCAGAATGTTTCGCTGCGACAATACCTGTTAATACAAAGATCCCTGTCCCAATTACGGCGCCAATTCCTAAAAACGTTAAATCAAGTGCAGTTAATGTTCTATTTAACTGCCGTGGTGATTCAGTACTAAGCGCTTTTTTTCGTAATAATGACTTCACTTTGGACTCTCCCCCCGTTTTCATTTCCATAACTGCGAATATAGTAGGAGCCCACTAGAAAAGGTATGTAAGTAAATGGAGGTACAGTTATGGTATGTAGTTTTTTAAAATTGCTGGATTAATCTTAATATAATTCAGAATATTTTGTCAAATAAAAATGTGACAAATAAAATGCGAATGAATAGGGGAAACTACTGGCAGGAAGGGACGAGGGTTAATAATCTACTTTGGATGGAGAACCCCCACCATTAAAGTTAAAGTAGGAGCAGATGCTATGTTATTTTATTTTGAACTTGTCGTCATTTTACTTTGTACGAAATTAGCTGGTGACATTAGTGTGAGACTTGGTCAGCCTTCTGTACTTGGTAAGTTAATTGTCGGTATTATTATCGGTCCGGCTGTACTCGGTATTATTAATAGTTCTGAACTGATTGATGAACTGAGTGAGATTGGTGTTTTGTTACTTATGTTTATGGCGGGACTTGAAACGGATTTAGAAGAGTTAAATCGGAATTTGAAATCGTCATTTGCAGTAGCGGCTGGTGGAATTATTTTTCCTTTCATCGGTGGTTATGTAACAGGATTGCTGTTTGGATTAATACAATCCCATGCCATTTTTTTAGGGTTATTACTTTGCGCGACATCGGTTAGTATTACGGTGCAGACGCTACGTGATCTAGGAAAAATGAATACGAGAGAAAGTACAACAATTTTAGGTGCTGCCGTATTTGATGATGTCATTGTCGTTATTTTATTAGCATTTGTAATGAGTTTTTTAGGAACACAAGATGTGAATATAACACTTGTCATTGTAAAGAAAATTATTTTCTTTGTAAGTATTGTTTTTATTGCTTGGAAAGTCGTTCCTTGGATTATGAAAATGCTTGTCCCGCTTCGTGTAACAGAAGCGTTAATTAGCGCGGCTCTTATTATTTGCTTCTCTTTTTCTTATTACAGTGAAATGATGGGAATTGCAGGCATTATTGGAGCATTTGCAGCAGGAATTGCTATTTCTCAAACAGAGTATAAGCATGAGGTGGAACATAAAATTGAACCGATTGCTTATGCAATATTTGTTCCAGTATTCTTCGTAAGTATCGGAATGGAAATTACATTTCAAGGCATTGGAAGCCAGCTTTGGTTCATTATTATTATGACTCTCATTGCAATTTTCACAAAGTTAATCGGATCAGGTTTAGGAGCGAGACTGACAGGATTTAATCTCCAATCTTCTATTAGTATTGGCGCGGGGATGGTATCACGTGGTGAAGTAGCGCTTATCATCGCTGCAAATGGACTTACGGCGAATTTATTAGCGAAAGAAAATTTCACAGCGATTGTTATTGTTGTTATATTGACGACGATTATTACACCGCCACTTTTGAAGAAATATTTTGTATAGAGAGGAAGGGCTTATCTGATGTAGGTAAGCTCTTTTTTTATTCCCAAAAGCAATGATCATATAGCATGAAGGGTTTGTAATTATGGTAAAATCTATGTATGTGATATGACAAGGAGAGGGAAGTGTGAAGATTACGAAGGAGAAGGTTATCGGTGTAATCGTACTTATTGCAGTATGTATACCATTTACGGCATGGAAAGAATCAAAAGTGAAAGATTTTCCGGTTTCTATTTTTTCGGAAGAAGCAGATGGTGAGTACGGTCAGAAGCTGAAATATACTGCTTTTTTACCTGATGTTGCGATTTGGATGAACGGTTGGGAAAAGAAGTGGACAGAAGGGGAAAGAACTGTTTATCAAAAAGGGAATCGCATTGTAAATGTGTTTCATCCTCCTGGCGATGATGGTTATTACCTTCTTGAAGCAAGAGAAAATAAGTGAACGCAACCGTAAGAAGTGGAGGTTAAATAGTGAAAGCTTCAACATTACTATTTAAAATTGAAAGTAATATGGATCAATTTTCACCAGCTGAGAAGAAGGTTGCCATGTACATAATGGAGAATGCAGAGATTGTTCCGAACTTAACGACGAAAGAAGTGTCAACGAATGCAGGCGCAAGTGAGGCGAGTGTCGTTCGTTTTTGTAAGTCGATTGGGATTGGGAGCTTTAAAGCATTTAAGATAGCACTCGTTCGTGAATTAACGATTGCTGATTATAATATTAACGATTTTTCAGTGATGAATACAGAAGATGGACCGTACGATTTATTTAATAAAGTTACTTATGTGAATAAAGCTGCAATTGAGGCGAGCGTGACGGCGATAGATAAAAAAGAACTTGAAAAAGCTGCAGATCGTATTGTAAATGCCGATAAAATTATCTTTTATGGAGTAGGCGGATCAGCTACTCCGGCGATGGACGGAGCTTATAAATTTACAAGGCTCGGATTTACAGCGATGATGCTATCTGATTTTCATATGATGCTGCCGCTTGTGACGAATTTAAAAGAAGGCGATATATTTGTTGCGATTTCAACATCTGGTCGAACGAAAGATGTGCTTGAAATGGCGCAGTATGCAAAGAGACAAGGTGCAACTGTTATTGGAATTACGAAACTAGATCAATCATCACCGTTATATAAAGAAGCGGATATTCGCCTTTGTATGCCAGATGTAGAACAAGATCATCGTATTGCGAGTATTGCTTCGAGAATGACGCAATTGAATATGATCGATGCTTTATATGTGATTACTTTCAATCGAATTGGTAATAAAGTATTGAATCAATTTATGGAGACACGAGAAGAAGCGTTGCGGTTACGGAAGTTAAAGTAGAAGAAAAGATGAGGAGACTCATCTTTTTTTATCCCGCTATTTGCCGTGCAGTAAGACCCTCACTTCAAAATTCAGCGGAAGCAAAGAAAGTTAGGTGGGGATCAACTGCCCGTTAATGCCCGATTGGTGCGGGCTAATAATCAGTGGGGATGAACAAAACCCCACTGATTAAAGTTTCACTTTATGATCTTTGACAAAAATATGTCATGTTGTGAAATTTTATTTCATAAAATAAGAAAGAGTCATTGATTTTTAATTTCTTAAAGTTATAATAAAAGTGTGAAATATAATTTCAAAGAGGGTGGCAATATGTTAGAAAATTTATCGACAGAACATCGTAATGAGAAAACAATGAATTTGGATGAGATGAGCATAAAAGAAGTGTTGCAAAGTATGAATGAAGAAGATCGAACTGTTGCGTTAGCAGTTGAAAAAGAGATAGAACAAATTGAAAAGGTTGTACAGACTGTTATTAAATCTTTTGAAGAAGAGGGACGTTTAATTTACATTGGTGCTGGTACGAGTGGTCGTTTAGGTATTCTAGATGCAGTGGAATGTCCGCCGACATTTGGCACGGATGATAAAATGGTGCAAGGATTTATAGCCGGTGGATTGAAAGCGTTTACTAAAGCGGTGGAAGGTGCTGAAGATCGCGAAGAGTTAGCAGAAGAAGATTTAAAAAGTATTGGATTAAATGAGAAAGATACAGTGATTGGAATTGCTGCAAGTGGTAGAACTCCTTACGTAATTGGCGGCTTGAAATACGCACAGAGCGTAGGAGCGAGTACAGCGAGTATTTCTTGTAATAAAAATGCTGAAATAAGTAAATATGCAAAGTTAAATGTGGAAGTAGAGACAGGTGCAGAAATATTAACAGGATCAACACGTTTAAAAGCTGGTACAGCACAAAAATTAGTGTTGAATATGATTTCAACAGCTTCGATGATTGGTGTAGGAAAAGTATATAAAAACTTAATGGTAGATGTTCAATCCACAAATGAAAAGTTAGTAGAACGGTCAAAACGAATTATTGTGGAAGCAACAGGCGCTAGTTATGAAGTAGCGGCAGAGTATTATGAAAAGGCAGAACGTAACGTAAAAGCTGCCATTGTTATGGTGTTGTTGCAGTGCGAATATGGGGAAGCACTGGAGAAACTAAAATGCGCAAAAGGGTTTGTGAAGAAAGCACTATAAAATAATAGGGAGGGGGGATTCTATTATGAAGAAAGAAGAGAGAATGGCCAAGGAAATTTCGGAGCAACTTGGAGGAATAAAAAATATTCGTAGTATTGCTCATTGTATGACGAGACTACGATTAACGCTTCATGATGAAAGTAAAGTAAACATGGACCTTTTGAAAAAGGTTGAAGGTGTTATGGGTGTTATAGAAGATGAGACGCTTCAAGTTGTCGTTGGTCCAGGAACAGTAAATAAAGTAGCAGCTGAAATGGAAGGCTTAACAGGACTACGAATTGGTGAGGTAGCAGATCATCACCTTGAAGATATTGGGCAAGAGATGAAATCAGAGATTAAGAAGAAAAATAATACACCGGTGAAAAACTTTTTACGAAAAATAGGAAGTATTTTCATTCCGTTAATTCCAGGACTTGTTGCGTCAGGAATTATAAACGGGGTTGCTAACTTTGCGAAAAATGCTGGTGCTGATCCAAATGCAACGTGGTTACAAATGTTACTACTCATTGGCGGCGGTATCTTTACATTCTTAGGAATTTTAGTTGGTTGGAATACAGCGAAAGAGTTCGGTGGGACACCGGTTCTTGGGGCAATTGCTGGTATTTTAATTTTCAACCCGGCGATGGCAAACGTAAAATTGTTTGGTGAAGCATTAGTGCCTGGACGGGGCGGATTATTCGCAGTTATTTTTGCAGCATGGCTTATGGTTGTAGTGGAAAGACAAGTTCGAAAAGCAGTGCCAAATGCAGTTGATATTATTGTGACACCACTCATTACTGTATTAGTTGTAAGTATCGTAACGATGTTAGCCATTCAGCCATTAGCAGGTTTCTTATCAGATGGTATTACGAGCGGAATTAATGCGATTTTAAATATTGGCGGAGCATTTGCTGGCGCAGTACTTGCGGGAACATTTTTACCTCTCGTTATGGTCGGATTGCATCACGGTTTAACACCAATTCATATGGAATTTATTAATCAAACACACGTAACACCTTTATTACCAGTACTTGCAATGGCTGGTGCTGGCCAAGTGGGCGCAGCAATTGCGATTTATGTGAAAACAAAAAACAAACGACTTCGAAATGTAATTAAAGGTGGATTGCCAGTTGGCTTTTTAGGAATTGGTGAGCCGCTATTATACGGGGTTACATTACCACTTGGGAAACCGTTTATTACTGCTTGTTTAGGAGCGGCTGTCGGTGGTGCATTCCAAGCAGTTATGCAAACGGCTTCACTTGGAATTGGCGTATCAGGGCTATCTTTAATTCCGTTAATTGCTGACAATAAATATTTACTATATTTCTTAGGTTTAGTAATTGCATATGCTTTCGGATTTATCTTTACGTACTTCTTCGGATTTAAAGAAGAAATGGCAGAAAACATATAGAGAAAGGGATTCCTTTCTCTTTTTCTATTAATAGAAAGGGAGATTTATATGATCGGAGTTTCCATTTATCTTTCAAAAGAACGAGTAGAGAAACAAGAAGAGTGGTTAAAAGTAGCGAAGGAAAATGGGTTTACATCTATTTTTACATCACTGCACATTCCAGAAGATGATCCAAATACGTATAAAGAGTTAATTCAAATATTAGGGAGACAAGCTCTTGCACGTGAAATGGAGCTAATGGTTGATGTTTCTCCAAAATCGTTACACCATTTAGGGCTAACATATGAAAATGTGGAAGAGTTATTGAACTGGGGCATTACCGGTTTAAGAATGGATTACGGCATTGCGCCAAAAGAAATTGCAAGCGTATCTTATAAGATGAAAGTAGCTTTAAATGCGAGTACGATTACAAAATCATTTTGGAAAGAATTACTTGCAGAACATATAAGAGTAGAGAATGTAGAAGCATGGCATAATTTTTACCCGCGCCCAGAGACAGGACTAGCAAAGTCTTTCTTACAAAAACAAAATCAATATTTACAGAAGTGCGGAATAAAGACAATGGCATTTATTCCAGGAGATGCGGAAAAACGAGGGCCGTTATATGAAGGGTTACCAACGTTAGAAAAACATCGTAATATGCGCCCACTTGAAGCGTACTTAGAACTTGTTCAAGATTGTGGTGTTGATAAAGTATTGATTGGAGATATAAGCGCAAGTTTAAAAAGTATGCAAGAAGTAGCTAGTGCAAGTAGAGGGATTATTCCATTGCGTTACAAATCATTTATAACTGATAAAGAAGTATTAAAAGTGGTAGAGCAAGTGCATACAAATAGACTAGATCCGGCTCGTGATGTTATTCGATCTGTAGAATCAAGGGAAGGAAATAGAGTGGTGATAAAGCCGATGCATACAATTGTAAGAAAGAAAGGGAGTATTACAATTGATAATGAATTGTATGGTAGATATGCAGGGGAGATGCAAGTTGCCATAAATGATTTATCTGTAGATGAGAAAGTGAATGTTGTTGGAATGGTTGTAGAAGAGGACGTGTCTTTACTGCCTTATATTGGTGCTGGAAAAATGTTTCAACTTTTTCTATGCGATAGAATAAAAGCTTGAATTAGCGCTATTTTGTAAGAAAACATTATCCGTAAAACGGATAATGTTTTTTGTTTTCTTTAAAAAAGTATTTGACGAATGAAATAAAATACCGTATTGTTTTGACTTGTAAATAAAAGTTCACCATAACAAAACAAAAAGGAGAGTTCAAAATGAATCAATATATTGGGAATTTAATTATTCGTATCGTGTTAGGAGTTACGTTCTTTGCACACGGTTTAGCAAAGTTTCAATCAGGTATCGATAATGTAGCAGGGTGGTTTACAAGCATCGGTTTACCAGGTGGCCTTGCATACGGCGTAGCAACTGTAGAATTAGTTGGTGGTATATTATTAATTATCGGTTTAGGTGTACGATATGTAGGATTGTTATTCGCTCTTATTTTAGCTGGAGCTATCGTAAAGGTAAATGGAGCAGCAGGTTTATTAGGAGATGGAAAGAATCCAGGATATGAATTAGATCTTGCATTATTATCAATGGGTGCGTATTTATTCGTAGTAAAAGCAGAAGGATATGTAGATCGTTTCTTAAAAGAGAAAGTAATGAAAACGAAGTGAATTTTATTTATAAATTGTTGACTTGAAGAATTAATGTAACTATAATGATTACAACGAGTGGATTAAGAGTAAAACAATTTAAATATTTTTTTACACAATATGTAACTATGAAAGTTACATATTGTGTAAAAATAAATAAACGGGAGGAAGTAATATGCCTAAATCAAATTTAGAAATTATTAAAAGCACGTATGAAGGATCAGCTTCTTCGAATGCAAAGCATTTAGCAGAAGCCCTCTCTGAAAAAGTGGAATGGACAGAGGCAGAAGGTTTTCCGTACGGCGGAACATATAAAGGCGTAGAAGCTATAATGGAAAATGTATTTAGCCGTTTAGGATCAGAATGGGATGATTATAAAGCAAGTGTAAATACATATCATGAAGTAAACGGAAAAGATGTAATTATTGCTGAAGGTATGTATTCTGGAGTTTATAAAGAAACAGGAAAATCATTTGAAGCAGAATTTGTTCATGTATGGCAACTTGAGAACGGAAAAATCGTGAAGTTTAAGCAATATGTAGATAGTCATATTGTTAGGGAAGCGATGAAGAGATAATGCTTTTTAAATGGATCGTAGGTATATGCATTACAATTATAGTAATTTTCTCGTCTATAGTTGGCGGAAAGAAATTGCTTGCATATGTGGAAAAAGAAAATAAAAATATTCAAACCGAGCGAGCGGCAAACGAAAAAGAGAAAAAAGCTGCAGAAGAAGCTCCGCAAATTAGTGAAGGTGAAATTATTTCTACTATGCATAAAATGGTGCACCAAAAGGTAAAATCCTCTGAAAAATGGGGATTTGTAGAGATGACAAAAAAGGAAATTTCTAATGTAAAAAGAGATATTGAAAATAGTACAGGTTTTCAATATAAAATGAAGTTATTTTCTATTATAAATAGGTGGGAAAAAGGAGATTTTTCTCAAACTGTTGAGGAGCATAACTTTTTATGGAGCCTTCAAGGTGGAGATACTGGCAAGGCGACGGAACGTTTATCGCCAGAAGAGGAAAAGCAGTATATAAGAGAAATGAAGAGTAAATAAAAACATCGCCAACCTAGATGACGATGTTTTTTCATTAAGAATGTTTTCGTATTAAAGGTCTAGTTGGCTGAACGGCAACAGTTTTGAAATGAGAAAATAAATAACATCCTGTTACAACGACAACTGTCCCTAAAATTTGTATCCACGTTAATTCTTCTCCGAGGAATATGAATGCTAAAATGGCTGTGAAAATTGGATTGAAGTTTAGAAAAATACCTGATGTAGTTGCGCCTAATTTTTGTACGCCAATATTCCAAAATACCATACAAAGAACTGTCGAAATAAGCCCAGTATATAAAAGTGATGTGATGAAAGAAGTATTTATATTTGAAACAGTGAAGCTACCTATGTTGAACGGTAGTAATAAAATAACGCCGAAAATACCAGAGTACAACGTTGCCATAAGTGGTGTAGTTGTTTTTGTTGCCCATTTACTACAAACAGAATAGATTCCCCAAATACAAACTGCTGCAATCATCCATAAATCACCGCTATTAAAATGTAGTGAAAATAAAAGCGAGAAATCACCTTTTAATAGGACGAGGATGACCCCGAAGAATGAAAGAATCATGGATAGGATTTGAAGTGTATTTATTTTTTCTTTTAGAAATAATACTGAAAATAATGCGATTGAAATTGCATTCAATGTAGAGATAAGACCTACATTCGTAGCGGATGTTTTTTCTAATGCTAAAAATTGAAAGATGTTAAAAAGAGCGACTCCTGAAATTCCCATGAATATTAACGGAAGTATCGCGGTACGTGGTGGAAGGATTTTCTTTTCTTTAAACCATACCATTGGTAATAAACAAACAATCGCAATCAGCCACCTTAAACTTGTCAGTGTCATCGGTGATGCATGATCGACGAGTGATTTTCCAACGACGAAATTTCCTCCCCATAATAAGCTCGTTAGTAATAGTAAAAAGACGTAAAAATAAGGCATGATAAAATCCCCTTTTTTGTAATCAATACTAATTG
>NZ_JBNLYE010000109.1:0-13452 GCF_050172095.1 Bacillus sp. GMs2/2 | reverse complement strand
TGTTTTTTCTTTCTTCTTTGACATTACCTCTTTATCGGAAATACGTAAAGAAAATAGTAGTGCTATGAGCAAAAATATTGCTGACCCAATTAATGCTGCTTGATATGGTAAAAAATCGGATTGAACGTTATTACCTCCAAAACCAGCTAGTATACTAGCTAAAACCGCTACTCCTATTGCTGAACCTAGTCGATTTTGCACATTGAATATAGTAGTCGCTCTCCCCATAGAAGGCGGCGTGATATTGTTAAAGGCAGAAAATTGAACCGCACCGACAGATTGACCTAAGAAAATACCGATACCAAACAATAATGCCCGGATTTGCCACGGATTCGTATCGTGATTTACAAAACTCAATAAAACAAATATAACCGCCGTACATATTAATCCAATAGAAATTACCTTTCGAGCTCCTAATTTCTTATATGACCATGGTACAATTTGTGAAGAAATCATTAATCCAATCGCCTCTGGAAATGTCGTAAGTCCTGATTCCAGTGCAGAAACTCCTATCACATTTTGATACATAAGAGGAAAAACAAATAACATTCCTAATAAACCAGCTGATGAAAATAATGATATAATGCTCATCTTTCTAAAGACTGGTTCTTTTAATAAGCGTAAATCTAACATCGGTTGCTTTACTTTCAGTTCTACAATTATAAACAATGTAATGAATACACCCCCAGCTATCCCAGTACTCATAATTTCTGGAGAAATCCACCCTTTTGATGGTCCCTGGCTGAGTGCATATATGAGCATCGCAAATCCTGGTGCTGATAAAATAAAGCCGAGCGAATCAAAGCGACCAGCTGATTTTTCAACATGTTCTGCTAAAAATAGAAGTCCAAATAGCAATGCAACGATTCCAAACGGTAGATTAATATAAAATGCCCAACGCCAAGACATTTGATCTACAAAGAAACCACCGATGATAGGACCAATTGCTGGTGCTACAGCAATTGGAAGTATAATAAACCGGGAAATCTTCGGTCTTTCCTCTGGTGAAAATGTTCGAAATAACATCGCCATTCCAACCGGTGTTAAAAGCCCTCCGCCAGCACCTTGAATAATACGGAAAATATTCAATGAAGTAATATCGTTAGCCATTCCGCATAAAGCAGATGCAATTGTAAATACGAAAAGAGCAATTAAAAATACTCTTTTCGTACCAAAACGATCTCCTAACCAACCAGAAATCGGAAGGAAAACAGCTAAACTAACTAAATATCCAACATTCACCGTCCCCATTGCAGATGGAGGTACTTGTAGTTCTCTACTTATCGTTTGCAGTGCTACATTTACAATCGTTGCGTCCATCGCAGCCATAAACATCGCAGTTATATAAACGATACTTACAACTACTTTTGGATTTAGTTTTTCTTCCATTATCGTTTTCCTACTAATGTTTTTTCGCGAACTTGATTACCTTGTGGATTCAAATCTTTCCAGTTATATTCAACATATTCTAAGCAACTCTGCCTACTAGCTTCTTCATATACGACATTCCAGCCAATAGGTACATCGAGAAAAGCAGGCCAGAGAGAATACTGGCCCTCCTCATTTATTAATACTTTATATGTGTAATTATCATTTTCAAATGGATTCGTCATACTCTACTTACCCCTTTCTTATTCTGCAAATATTTCGCTAATACTTGTCCAATTTCCGTAATTGGACCTGGCTGACATAGATCTTTATGTCTACAATCAATATCGTGCTGCACAATTTGCCCATCTAAATAATTTAGCCACGTATTTGGAGAAATAGGATCAAACCAGTCTGGTATAACAGTAGATCTAAAGAATAAGATATCTCCGTTATAAACTTTCGGTACATATTTCCCTAACAACCCTACTGAATTTACATATGTTTCTTTCAAGTTCAATATAGTCTCTTCTTCAAGACTTGCTAATGCACTTCCATCTTTACGAAGGATTTCAACTGCACTTTCCATTGTAAGTGGTTTACCATCCATGTTATCTGGGTCATATCCGCCTAAAGCAAGTAATGCGATTAACGCTTCCTCTTCAGTAGGCGCTTCCGTATTCGGTAAGAAGTGTCCAGGATAAGAATCAAGCATAACGAGTAATTCTACTTCTTCCCCTTCATTTTGTAATTGCGCTGCCATTGCATGCACAACATTTCCTCCAAGCGACCAACCTAATAAACGATATGGTCCATGAGGCTGTACTTCACGAACGTGTTTCAAGTAATCCGCCGCCATCTCCTCTAAACTTTTTGGAAGTTCTTCATTTTTAGCGATACCACGTGCTTGTACACCATAGATTGGATAATCTGTTCCTAAAGATTTCATAAGTCCTGCATAGCACCAACTTAATCCACCTGCTGGATGTACACAAAATAGTGGTAATTGATCCCCGCTTGCTCGTAATGAAAGCAACACATCAAGTGCACTTTGACCATTCCCCATCTCAAGTCTTTCAGCTAACCCTGCAACAGTCGGTGCTGCAAATAAAGTGCCAATATTTAGTTCCACTCCAAGCGCCTCTTTCATGCGGCTCATAAGCTGCACTGCAAGGAGTGAATGGCCACCAAGATCAAAGAATCCGTCATCAATTCCAATTTGAGGTACACTTAGCACTTCTGTAAACAAGTCACATAACATTTCTTCTTGCGGTGTTCTTGGACCACGACTAGAAGATGATGCGATAAATTCTGGAGCTGGCAATGCCTTTCTATCTAATTTACCGTTTGGAGTTAAAGGTAACTCATTTACTACTACAAAAGCGTATGGAACCATATAATCTGGTAAACTACCACTAGCAAACTGACGTATTTCATTCGTATCAATCGCTTCATTATTTGATGCAACGATATAAGAAACTAACCGTTTATCCCCTGGTTGATCTTCCCGTACAATAACGACTACTTGCTCAACTTTAGGGTGCTTCATTATGACTGCTTCTATTTCTCCTAATTCAATTCGGAATCCACGAATTTTTATTTGATGATCTGCACGTCCTATATAATCTAGCGTCCCATCTTTACGCCAGCGAGCTAAGTCTCCTGTACGATACATTCTTGTACCTGGCTTTCCAAATGGATCTGCGATAAAGCGTTCAGCCGTTAATCCTGCTCTTCCTAAATATCCACGCGCAAGCCCTGCACCTGCAACATACATTTCTCCAACTACTCCAGGTGGCACTGGTTGTAAATAGTTGTCTAATACATACACTTTAAGGTCAGGTATACTGCACCCAATTAAACTATTTGCTCGTAAAGAGACGATAGTTTCATCTAATTCAATATAACTAACATGTACTGTCGTCTCCGTAATACCGTACATATTAATAAGCTTTGGTGCGTTATGAGGATGTCGACTATACCAATCTTCTAAGCGACTTAGCTCAAGTGCTTCTCCTCCAAAAACAACATATCGTAAAGATAATTTTTGGCCAATCTCTTCATTTTCACGATCTGCTTGCATCAATTGATAGAACGCTGATGGAGTTTGGTTTAAAACCGTAACCTTTTCTTTAACAAGAAGCTGTAAAAATTCTTTCGGTGAGCGACTTACAGTATGTGGCACTACAACTAAACGCCCTCCGTATAATAAAGGTCCCCAAATTTCCCAAACCGAGAAATCAAAAGCGTATGAATGGAACATCGTCCAAACATCGTTTCCGTCAAACTGGAACCAATGATCAGTTGCTCCTAAAAGTCTTACTACATTTTGATGAGGTATCATAACGCCTTTCGGTCTACCCGTTGAGCCTGACGTATAAATAACGTAAGCAATATGTGATGGAGATAATGGCTTAATACGTTCCACTTCATCAATATTTTCTTCACTATATTTCTCAACTTCTGCTATTACTTTTACATCATCAACTAAAACTTTTAGTGCCTCATCACATTCAATTTCCACTTCTGAATTCGTTAAAACACATGTTGGTTTCGCATCGTGTAGCATAAATGAAATACGGTCTGCTGGGTAATCTGGATCTAACGGAAGGTATCCAGCACCAGCTTTAAGAACAGCTAATAAGCTTACAACCATGTTTAATGATCTTGGCATCGCTAAAGCAACGAGTTGATCAGGACCAATCCCTTTTGCTATTAGGAATCGAGCTATTTTATTTGCTTTTCTATTTAACTCTTCATAAGTTAATTTCTTATCTTCAAAGACAACAGCAATAGAATTTGGATTTATATGAACCTGCTTTTCAAACAATTGTGGCAATGTCATTTCTGGTGCAATTTGAAAACCACCATTCCACTTTTCTAACACTGTATTTTTCTCTGCTACAGTTAATATTTCTAATCTGCCAATTGATTGATCCGGATTTGTAGCTGCATCATCTAATAACAAAATGAATCGTTCTATTAGTTTTTGAACCGTTTCACGTTTATATAAATCGGTACTAAACTCTAGTAATCCATGTAAACCGTTCGGAGTACCATCAACCCCGTTACTCTCACTAATTTCAAATGTTAAATCAAATTTTGCAGAACCGACGCTTTGAATTTCAAGGCTCGCTTCTATATCCGGGGCATCAAAGATTGCTTCTGGCGTATTTTGGAAAGCTAACATAACTTGAAACAACGGGTGGCTGTTTCGAGTACGTACTGGATTTAACACTTCAACAAGCCTTTCAAATGGAACATCTTGATTTTCATAAGCTGCAAGATTTACCTGCTTCACTCTATTTAATAATTCTTTAAAACTTGGATCTCCTGATGTATTTGTACGTAACACTAATGTATTTACAAATAAACCAACAATATCTGAAAGTACATCATCATTTCTTCCAGCAATCGGACTTCCAATTGGTATATCAGTGCCTGCACCTAATCTTGTAAATAGTGCACTAAGCCCTGCTTGCAATACCATAAACAAACTAACTCCATTTTTACGTGCAAGCTCTACTAACCTACTATGCATACCTTCATCTATATGAAAATGAATTGTTTCCCCGCGGTAACTCGTCTCAATTGGACGCTGGAAATCTGTAGGTAACTCCATTTGGTCTGGTAAACCTTTAAGTTCTTCTTTCCAAAAATCTAATTGTGTTGAAATAAGACTCTCTGGTGTCGTTTCATCACCTAGCAATTGCTGTTGCCAAAGTGCATAATCCGCGTATTGAACTGGTAGTGTCTCCAGCTGAACTCTGTCACCTTGACATCGCGCTTTATACGCCGCTGTAAAATCTCTCGTTAACGGCTGTAATGACCAGCCATCACCTACAATATGATGTAATAAAATTAATAATACATGTTCGTTTTCACTCACTGTAAAAAGTTGTAAACGAACTGCCGGCTCAAAATCGAGGTTAAAGCTATATCTTACCGCCTCTGAAAGTACACTTTCTAATTCATCTTTACATGTATTAGTTATAACCATTTCTAGATTTAAGTTTTCCATATCTAAAATTCTCTGATAGGAACTACCTAATACGTTAGGGAAAATTGTTCTAAGTGTTTCATGTTTCTCAACTACATCATAAAAAGCACCTTGTAATGCTTCCCGATTCAATATTCCATTCATACGAATGACTAGCGGAATATTATAAGTAGGACTTGGACCTTCTAAACAATTTAAGAACCATAACCTGCGCTGTGCAAATGAAAGTGGAACTTCATTTGGCCTACTTGCTTTCTGAATAGCTGGTCTTGCGCTTTTTGCATGGTTTAATTGTTTCGCCAGTTCGGCAACAGTTGGTGATTCAAATAGTTTCCCAATTCCTAATTCCACACTTAACGTTTCACGAATTCTTGCCATTAAACGAGATGCAAGAAGTGAATGTCCACCCATTTCAAAGAAATTATCATCAATGCTAATTCGAGAAACACCAAGTACTTCTGCAAATAAATCACATAATATTTCTTCTTTCGGATTTCTAGCAACCCTCTCATTGTCCATTCTATTAAAATCAGGAGCAGGTAATTTCTTTCTATCCACCTTACCATTTGGCGTTAATGGTAATTCTTCTAGCACAACAAATGCTGATGGTATCATATAATTCGCTAAACTTTCTGAAACATAAGAACGAATTTCTGAAAGATTAATCGGTTCCTTTTCTTCTGCAACGATATACGCAATGATGCGTTTATCATTTGGACGATCTTCTCGTACTATTACTACCGCTTGTTGAATATTTTCATGTCGTTGTAATACCGTTTCAATTTCAGCTAATTCAATTCGGAATCCACGAATTTTAATTTGATGATCTGCGCGACTAATGTACTCTAACGCACCATCACTACGCCATTTCACAAGATCTCCTGTACGGTACATGCGCTTCCCTGATTCTCCATAAGGATTTGCAATAAACCGTTCAGCTGTTAACTCAGGTTTTCCTAAATATCCGCTTGCAAGTCCCTCCCCTGCAATATATAATTCCCCAATAACTCCAGGTGGAACTGGTTGTAACCCTGCATCCAATACATACACTTCTGTATTGCAAATTGGCTTTCCAATAGGAGGTATACCCTTTTCACCTTCATCAATGTTCATGAAAGTAGACCAAATCGTCGTTTCAGTTGGTCCATATAAATTAGTTATTGAGCAACCTAATTCTTTTAATTTATTTGCTAAATGCTCTGGAAGAGCTTCACCACCAACTAGTATATTTAGCCCTTGTAGCTTCTCTGGATAATCAGTTACTAACGCCTGCCAAAGCGTCGGTGTAGCCTGCATAATGGTCACTCTTCCTTCTTGTAAAAGTGTCGTTAATGCTGATGGCTCTTGTATGTCTTCTTTTTGCGCAATTGTTAAACTTGCACCACTAATAAGAGGTAAATAAATTTCTAGAGCAGAAATATCAAACGCAAACGTTGTAACTGCTAATAAATGATCATTTTCATTTAATGAAAACTTTTGTTGCATAGCCATTAAAAAGTTACTTAAACCTCTCATAGGAACAATTACACCTTTTGGGTTTCCTGTTGAGCCTGAAGTATATATTGTATAGGCTGGGTTTAAAAGTGATACATCATTCTTACATGCTATATTCATACGAGAATATGTATGTAACGCTAGTTTCGTTTCTTCTTCATCTAATACAATTTTTTTCATATCATTTTCTATAACTAACTTAGATGAAACAGATGAATGTGTTATGATACAAACTGGTTTTGCATCATTTACTATATAATTAATTCTTTCTGCTGGGTATTCTGGATCTATTGGTAAATACGCTGCACCAGCCTTTAAAACTGCTAGCATACTAACTACCATTTCTATTGATCTAGGGAATACTAAAGCTACAAACTGGTTTGGTCGTATTCCTTCTTCTACTAAATAATGTGCTAGTTCATTCGCTCGTGCATTTAGCTCTTTATACGTAAGGTTTACACCGTCACAAGTAATGGCTAGTTTATTGGGATTTTTTTGCACTTGTTTTTCAAATGATATAGGCAGACTGAGTAACTCATCGTCTTCCTTCGTTTCATTCCATTCCAATAAAACTTTATGATTTTCTTCAGGCAGAGTAATGTTTATTTTTCCAATCGACTCGTTTTTCTCATAATTATTTACTACTAATTCAAATAGACTCATAAATCTTTCTTTATGCAATGCTAGCTCCGCGCCATTATATACTTCAGGATTTGCATCAAAATGAATCATTAGCTTATTTTGATCAAAACGTTTATATACATTTATTGATAAATCATCGACAGGTCCTGCTGATAAATTATGCGTAATACCACGATTTCCAGCAAAATTTAGCCCGTAATCAAAAGGCATAACATTCACTAACGGTCCAAACAACCTTTGATTTTCACCTAGTAACTTTAAGTCTCTTCTTAACTCCTCATGACGGTATTTATAATGGCGACGTACATCTCGGATTTCTTTAGAAACTTGCTGCAATAATTCCGCAAGAGTTATATTTGGAGTTACTGTAATACGAAGTGGCACTAAATTCATTACCATACTTGGTGTATGAATAGATACCGAACCTAGACGTCCCATCATCGGTAAACCTAAAACAATATCATTTGCACCTGTTAACTTATGCATATAAATACTTGTTACAGCGACAATGAATTCCGGCCAACTTGTTAACGAAATATTGATATCTTCTAATAAAGTTTTCGTGCTAGAACTAGATAAATAAGCTGTTTCTCGTGAAAATCCATTTGATGTTCTCGGTGCCCGCTCTGCCAAGCTTACAACTTCTGGTTCATCCGCAAATTTTTCTAACCAAAAAGTACGATCTTCCTGAAATTTTTTAGAATCACGATACTCAATATCTTCTTGCACAACTTTTGTAAGAGAACCAAACGGCTTTTCATTCTTGTTTGTTTCTTCTATAAGTGATGTATACTCATTCGCCACTTTTTGGCTAAGAAGTGAAAATCCATAGCCATCCATCACAATGTGATGGATGCGCTGATACCAAAAGAAACGATTATTTTCAACTTGAATAAGTGCTTCAGTAAATAATGTATCTTTTTTCAAATCGACTGGCATAGATAAATCATTTTTCATCCATACTTTAGCAGCTTCTTCAGGATTTTCTTCTTTACGAACGTCAATAAAATGCATATGAAACTGTGATTCTTCAATAACTTGCCATGGGCCAATTTCATCCTCCTCGAAGCGAACATGAAGTGCTTCTGCTTCTATTACAACTTTACGTACAGCTAATTCAAAAATTTCTTGATGAATATTTCCGTTTATTTCTACATATTCCCCAGTATTGTAAATTGGATTAAGCGGATCTAATTGTTGCGCAAACCACATACCAGACTGCGCAGATGATAACGAATGACGAATCTTTTGACTGTTAGGCATTCTTTACTACCCCTTTATTATGTAGTCTATTTGTTACAGCACCTGTGCTGTTTGTGAAGATAGTAAACTGTACCAACCTGCAACAGTTGGACGTTCTGCTAAATGTGCAAAAGTGATTTCTTTCCCTTCACGACGCCACTTCTCTACTAAACTCATAATTCTGACCGAATCAAGCCCTCTATTTAATAAGTCCTCATCAATATCAATACTCTCTACTGGCTCACGAAGTAGTTGTGCAACTAGTTCATGCACTTCCTGTATAGTGATTCCTTCACTCTCATCATCTTTTACACTTTGTAAATCGTTTAACAGTAGGTTTGTTGATGTCGTTACTGCACATCTATTAGATGCATACTCCAATGCTTGTTTATGATGCTCTAGTGAAAAATCAGCAACTGCATCTGCTACAAAGAACGGCTCTATACCATCCATAAATGCTTCACAAGCTGTTAAAAGACAGCCAATATGCGCATAAATACCGCAAATAATGAGTTGATCTTTTCCTTGTTCATTTAAAATTTCTAATAGATTTGTCTTTTTAAATGCACTATATCTCCATTTTGTGAGGAATATATCATCCTCATCAGGAGTAAGTTCATCAACAATTTTCTTTTTATCTGGTCCAGCAGGTATACCGTCACCCCAAAAGTCTTGTAATAAACCTCGTTGTTCTAACGTTTGCCCACCAGGTTGTGCTGTATAAACAACTGGTATACCAAGTTCCTTACATTTTTCTCTTATCATTTTAATATTTGAAATAAGTTCTACTTTTGGTGATTCTTTATCGCTATATGCATCAAGAAAATATTCTTGCATGTCATGAATTAAAAGTACTGCACGTTTCGGATCTGGTGTCCAATTCACTTTATTTTTTGGTAGTTCTGATTCAATTGGCATTTTATATACTGAAATAGATGGGATAGCCATCTAATCACTTCCTTCCGGTTTTTATTATTGTTTTACTGTAATAAGTTTTTCAGCAATGACTTTACGTAGTTCTTTTTTGCTGACTTTTCCGACTCCTGTTTGCGGGAATGCTTCAATAAATTCAATTCGATCTGGAATTTTATAAGCCGCTATACCACGTTCTCTTAAAAACATTTTTAATTCACTTACTGCTGGAACTTGTCCGCGAGCTATAACAAAAGCACAGGTGCGTTCACCTAAATAATCGTCAGGCATAGATACAATTGCTACGTCATGGACCGAATCGTGTGCTAATAGATGATTTTCAACTTCTTCCGCAGCAACTTTCTCACCACCGCGGTTAATTTGATCTTTATCTCTTCCTTCTACAATGATGTATCCTTGTTCATTTACTTTTACAAGATCACCTGTGCGATAAAATCCATCCTTTGTAAATGATCGTGCATTATGCTCTTCGGCTTTATAGTAACCACGAATTGTATATGGACCTCTTGTTAATAAACTACCTACTTCGCCAGGTTGTACATCGTTGTCATTTTCATCAACAACTCGTACTTCATCGAGTGCAGACATTGGTCTACCTTGTGTATAAATAATAAATTCTTCCGGATCATCTAATCTTGTATAGTTCACTAATCCTTCCGCCATACCGAACACTTGCTGTAACGTACATCCAAATGTAGGACGTATACGTTTTGCAACCTCAGCGCTAAACTTAGCACCACCTACTTGAATAACCTCTAGGCTTGATAAATCGGCATTACGAGAAGATGCAGCATCAAGCCAAATCATTGCTAATGGCGGAACGAGCGCTGTAATTGTAACTTTTTCTTTTTCGATAAGAGCAAAGGCCTCATCTGGACTACCACCAGTTGCCAATACCACTTTTCCACCCGCATAGAAAGTTCCAAATGTCCCTGGAGAACTCATTGGGTAATTGTGTGCTACTGGAAGAACTGCCATATAGACGCTTTCTGCATTCAAATTACAAATTTCAGCGCTAACACGTAAACTATAAATATAGTCATCATGTGTTCTAGGAATTAATTTAGAAAGACCTGTTGTGCCTCCTGATAATTGGAGAAATGCAACATCACTTGGCTGAACTTCTGGTAATGAGACGGGATCCATATACAGATCATTTATGTTCACAAACTCTTCTTCTTCTCCCACTACAATTACATGTTGTAAAGTTGGCACTTTCTCTTTCACTTCTCTTGCTAATTTTCGATAATCAAAACCGAGAGCCTTATCTGAAATAACGTAAGCGCTCGCCTCGCCAAACTCACAAAAATAACTAATTTCACTGCTTCGATGTGAAGGTAGTGCAAAGACAGGAAGCGCTCCAATTCGAAATAGTGCAAAGCATATTTCGAAAAACTCGATAATGTTAGGTAACTGGATTACAACTCTGTCCTCTTTCTTTATTCCTAAATTCAGTAAACCTGCTGCTAAACGATCTACCTTTTTATTAAGTTCACTATATGTTATATGCTTCTTACCACTTACAACCGCGATTCGATCTCCATATTTCTCAGCCCGCTCTCTTAACACTCCTCCAAATGTTTCACCAAGCCAACATCCTGCTTCTCGGTAACGATCGGCAAATTCTTTTGGCCATTCTGTATAACCTACTAGCATTCTTTCTTCCCCCTATTTTTCATTAAGTGAACTATCTCTTAACCCTAAAGCTTTTAGCATTGTTTGGAACTTAGCTGATGTTTCTGCTAACTCATCTTCTGGTTTTGACTCAGCAACAACTCCAGCTCCTGCATATAAACGAAGTGTATTTTCTTGTACTTCAGCACAACGAATTGTAACAATCCATTCTCCATCTCCATTTAAATCGCTCCATCCTAGCATTCCTGTAAAGAACTCGCGGTCAAATGGCTCAATATGCTGTATAGCTTCTCTTGCTTTTTCCATCGGAGTTCCGCAAACTGCTGGCGTAGGATGAAGGGCAATTGCTAATTGTAAAGAAGAAGTATTTGGATCCTTAAGTTCACCTTTCACTTCTGTAGACAAATGCCACATCGCTTCACTATGAATAACTGATGGCTTTTCTGGAACATGTAATGTATGACAATACGGACGAAGTGCAGCGGCAACCGCTTCAACTACTACCGCATGTTCATGTAAATCTTTTGGCGAAGAAAGTAATTCCTCTGCTCTTCTTTTATCTTCTACTGGGTCCTCACTACGTGGCCTTGAACCAGCTAACGGGTTAGAAATAACTTGCATACCATTACGTGAAACAAGTAATTCAGGGCTTGCTCCAATTAGCGTCTTACTGTTCTCTTTTTCATCTTTCGGTAAATTTACAGCAAATGTATAACCATGCTTATTATGCTCTGCTAATTCTCGCAGAAGTTTTTGCTTATCAATCTTTTCGGAAGATTTAACATCTAACGATCTGGATAGAACGATTTTCTTTAAATCACCGTCCTGTATTTTTTCAATTCCTTGCTTCACACCATTCATATAAACTTCAGGGTCTGGCACTGGTGTCATTTCAAATGTTACATTCTCATTTGTTTCAAGCTGATTTGTTGTATCCAATTGTAAACGCTCAGAAATTCTGCTATATTCTGGTACGATGAGTTGGACTTCTTTTCTACGATCAAATGGCAAAGCACCCACAACGATAGGATTTGGATTTCCAGCTTGTTTCGCATTACTTAATGTCGCTTGCACAAGCTCTGGGAAACTTTCAATTTCACGATGCTTTACTGTAGTAAACTCTCCTTCTGCTAATATCGTTCGAGTTGGTGAAGCGAAAAAGAATGAAGATTCAGTCTTATAATCTTCTAAAAGTTTTTCTGACAATTCCTTTACAGCTATATGTTCATTCATAATATAATAACCTCCTGAATTTTTATTAAACTCCTAACGTAGCACCGCCATCAACACATAAATTGTGCATTGTAATATGACTTGCTCTATCTGAGGCTAAAAATAACACTGCTTCAGCAACTTCTGAAGGTTGTGCAATTTTTTGTAATGGAATTCCGAGTCTATATGTATTTTGAGAACCAGCAATTATATTTTTAGCTCCATTCTCATCAGCCCATAGTAATCTTTGCATCTCAGTTTCAGTAGAGCCTGGAGAAACTAAGTTGCAGCGTATATTGTATGCCGCAAGCTCTAGTCCTAAACATTTCATAAACATCGTCGTTGCGGCCTTTGACGCAGCATACGCAGCCATCTCCATTCTTGGCGTATTTGCCGCATTTGAACCGACTGTAACAATTGCCCCCGATTTTCTTAACATCATATTTTTACTTACCGCTCGGGACATATTGAAAACCCCTGTAGTATTTACAGAGAATGTTTTAGTCCAATCTTCATCACTTAACGAATGAATTGGTCCCATACGTAAAACCCCTGCAACATTTATTAAAATATCTATTGGCGCTATTTCATTTGCAATATGATTTACCATGTCTTCAACAGCGGCGCTATCACTCACATCTAAACGAAACGTTTTCATACGTGTATTGTTTAATTCATTTTGATTTAAGAGTACATTTAACCCCTCTTCATTTTGATCAACCGCAATAACTGTGGCTCCTCTTTCTAAAAACATTTTGGCAACGCCACTGCCTATGCCTTGTGCTGCACCTGTTACTAAAACTGTTTTCCCATCAAATTCCCCTAAGTTCATTTTCTCTATCCTTTCACATAAACATTAATTTCATTAAGTAACACCGATGATATTGATTTTCATTATCAGTTGTGTTGTAAAAAATAATACACTT
>NZ_JBNLYE010000108.1:0-13469 GCF_050172095.1 Bacillus sp. GMs2/2 | reverse complement strand
AAGACTATGGGGTTGTATTACATTTTTTTGTGAGAAGTGATCGTATTAATTGTCTTAATTTTCAGTGGATATTAAACTTGTAGTTATGAGGTGATTTTTAATAAAGGGTGGGGAAATAGAGATGACAGTATATTGGTTGACTAACGTAATGCTTGAATCAGGATATACATATGAAGAAGAGAGAATTTCACAAACAGAAACAGAATTATGCAGTTTACTTATTGAAGATGGTCGAATTAAAAAAATTATAAAAGGGATTGTTCAAGAGGAAGATATAGTAACTTTTGATGCTAAGCACTTATTAATGTTGCCAGCTTTCAAAGAGATGCACATTCACATTGATAAAACATATTATAGTGGCCCATGGAAAGCTTGTATGCCAGCAGAAAGTATTTTTACACGTTTTAATGAAGAAGAAAAAATTTTACCAAAGCAATTAGCGACTGCCAAAAATAGAGCGGAAAATATGCTAGAGTTACTACTGCAAAATGGTGCAACGAATATTAGAACGCATTGTAATGTCGATCCGATTATTGGGCTTGGTAATTTGGAGGCGACGTTAGCGGCATTAGAAACATATAAAAATCGAGTATCTAGTAGAATTGTTGCGTTTCCGCAACATGGATTATTGCGCAGTAATTCTGTACAACTCGTGAAAGATGCGATGCGTATGGGTGCTCATCTAGTCGGAGGAGTAGATCCAGCTACAGTGGATAATGACATCGAAAAGTCATTACATACAATTATGGATATCGCAGTAGAATTTAATGCGGATGTTGATATTCATTTGCACGATGCGAATAATCTTGGAACGTTTACGATGAAGAGATTGGCAAGTTTAACAGAAGAAGCAGGATGGCAAGGCCGTGTAACGATTAGTCATGCACTTGGACTTGGTGGTGTTACTGATAAAGAGGCTGAAGAAGTGGCAGAAAGACTCGCAAATGTAAATATTGATATTACTTCAACAGTGCCAATTGGTAAACAAGTAATCCCAATTCCGTTATTAGATAAAAAAGGTGTTAAGGTTTCATTAGGCAATGATAGCATTACAGATCATTGGTCACCGTTTGGAACAGGTGATATGCTTCAAAAGGCGAATCGATTAGCAGAGCGTTTTGGGTGGAGTGACGAAAGATCTTTAGGAAAAGCACTCCGCTTTATTACAGGAGGAAAAGAAACGTTAAATAATGAAGGGAAGCGAGT
Source organism: Bacillus sp. GMs2/2 (assembly GCF_050172095.1). Lineage (NCBI taxonomy): Bacteria > Bacillati > Bacillota > Bacilli > Caryophanales > Bacillaceae > Bacillus > Bacillus sp. GMs2/2. The sequence goes on along the minus strand of NZ_JBNLYE010000108.1, from coordinate 12,263 downwards.
ATGGCCGAATGTAGGGGATGAAGCGAGCTTTGTTTTGACGAATGCGACATGCGCTGCTGAAGCAGTAGCGCGTCAAACAGAAAAACGTTTAGTCGTGTATAAAGGAAATATTGTTGTTGGAAGTTTAAATGAGGTGGAATTAAATAATCTTGTGTAGAAGGATCGTTTAAATATTTTGAGGAGGGTTCTAATGGTGAGTATAGAACTCTTCTTTTTTATTCTTACAATATATTTTTATAGGAAAGCTAGAAGGGATGAAAAAATTGGACAATCAACATAACCAAAATCATATTATGGGAACTTTGCAATGGTTTATATTTTTATTAGCAAATTCAATCGCACTACCAATTGTCGTTGGCGGATTATTTCATCTTACGACGGAAGAAATATTTTATTTAATGCAGCGTACGTTTTTTGTAGTTGGTATATCTTCTTTTTTACAAGGGTGGCTTGGGCATAGACTGCCAATTGCGGATGGGCCGGCTGGATCTTGGGTTGGTGTATTTACCGTACTTGCTTATGCAACGGCCGGACAGGATCAATTACATAGTACACTGCAAATTTTAGAATTAGGAATGATAATCTCCGGTGTTATTTTAATAGGATTAGGAGTAACTGGTTTTATAGGACGTATTTTATTTTTATTTACGCCGCTTGTGACAGGGACGTTTTTACTTTTATTATGTTTACAATTAAGTGGTGTATTTTTAAAAGGAATGTTAGGAATTACAGCTACTATTTCTCAAATCGACGGATTTACAGCAATGATCGCGTTTAGTATATTTCTGTTCGTTATTATACTATCTAATTTTGGAAAAGGCTTTGTCAAAAGTTATGCAGTTTTAATAGGATTAATTAGTGGGTGGATTATTTTTCTCATTGCAGGAAAAGTGACAATCCCATCTCAAGTAACTCATTTTGTGCAACTTCCACATATATTTGCTTGGGGACTTCCAAAATGGAATACAGGTATGGCTGTATCAAGTTTCGTTATGGTATGTATTTTAGTTTCGAATACGGTGGCAGCTATTATAGCAATTAATCAAGCAACTATTCATAAAGCGACTATTGAACAAAAACAGTTGAAAGATGGAACATGGGTTGGGGGGATTTCACATCTCATCTCTTCTGTATTTTCAACTGTAGGTGTCGTTCCGTTACCAGCAACGGCAGGATTTATACGTTTAACAAAACAAAAGTATATACGATCATTCTTAATGGCATGTGCATTACTAGTCGTAATGTCTCTTTTTCCAAGTATTATTCGTTACTTAGCATCTTTACCATCAGCTGTTGCATCGGCTGTTTTAATGGCTTCGTTCGTACAGTTAATTGGAATTGGATTTAATAATATAAAACAAGTGCCGATGAGTGAAAGGAATGTAACGATCTTAGGCGTTGCAGTATTATTTGGCAGCGGCGTAATGTTTTTACCGTCTGGAGCACTCCAATCCTTGCCGTCTATTATGCAATATATATTCGGTAATGGTTTATTTGTAGGTACGGTTGTAAGTATATTGCTAGAACAAATATGGCGCGTTGGAAAGTAAGTGGATAAAAAGAGTGTACGCACTGTATAAAAGTCTAAAATAACATAGGAAATAAAGCCCATTTTTATTCACCACCTGCACATTTCGTTCATACAATATCTTGACTAAATAAACACCCAACTTACACATACACAGCTCTGGCTTAAGCAAGGAGGGTTATACCAGTTGAAGGAAAAAGCGTATCAATCTAAACCTTTACTCACAAAGAGAGAGAGAGAAGTATTTGAATTGCTGGTTCAAGATAAAACAACGAAGGAAATTGCAGGTGAACTTTTTATAAGTGAAAAGACAGTTCGCAACCATATCTCAAACGCAATGCAAAAGCTAGGGGTTAAAGGACGTTCACAAGCAGTTGTGGAGCTTCTTCGTATGGGAGAGCTCGAATTATAAGAAAGCAGCCGACTTTTATATAAAAGTCGGCTATTTTTTGTTTGCTTCACTTGCTATATGAATGATAAGAACACTCCATACATAAATAGGTAATAAGGAGGGGATATGTTGAAAAGGATACTGTTAGTTTCAACAAGTGCTCATGATATGAATGGACACCCGACTGGTTTGTGGCTGGAAGAGCTCGCAGCTCCTTATCATGTATTTAAAAAGGCTAAGTTTGATGTTGATATTGTGTCAATAAAAGGTGGGAGAGTACCTATAGATAGAGTGTCTATTCCGAATGGTATACCTCGCGAATTCAAGCATGTAGCTTCTTTATTGCAAAATACGAGGCCGATTTCAAATGTTCATTTTTCGGATTATGATGCGGTTTTATTTGGTGGTGGGCACGGGGCGATTGTAGATTTTCCAGGTAATCCATATGTAGCAAATTTGATTGAGAATATGTATAACAATAACCGGATTGTAGCGGCTGTTTGTCACGGAGTAAGCTCTTTAGTCGGTGTGAAAAATAAGGATGGCTCGTTTTTGGTTGCGGGTAAGCGTATAACAGGTTATACAAACGATGAAGAAAGAGCTGTACATTTAGAAAAGCGCGTTCCGTTTTTGTTAGAAAGTAAGTTGAAAGAAGAAGGAGCTTTGTTTTATGTAGCCCCCAATTTTACGCCGCATGTAGTAGTAGATGGTCATTTAATTACAGGACAAAATCCACAGTCTAGCGTGGAAATAGGTAAGGCTATAAAAAGGGCTGTAAATAAATTATCTTCATTTTAATTTCTGCTCATTTCTTCTTATTAATGGGAATGTCTTCTTTTCAAAAAAAGATGGAGCAATGAATATGCACTTTATATAGAAGAAACCGACTTTCTTATAGAAGGTCGGTTATTTTTCTATCTTGCAAATTACGAAAAAAAGGAGCAAAATAAAAAAGGTCCTAGTCTATACATGGGCAAATGAAAATTTTCATACAGAAGCATTTGAAGTGAGCGAACTTAAAGTGTGTAAAATATAATGATAAACATAAAAGATGATGAATGAGAAAACGGGTGATGAAGTTGAATAGAGCAATCGGTGTTATCGATTCAGGAGTTGGCGGTTTAACAGTAGCGAAGGAATTAATTCGTCAGTTGCCGAAAGAGCGTATCATATATTTAGGAGATACAGCACGTTGTCCTTATGGTCCACGTTCTCGAGAAGAAGTACGTCAATTTACGTGGGAAATGACGGAGCATTTACTAGATTTAAATATTAAAATGTTAGTTATTGCGTGTAATACAGCAACTGCAGTTGTATTAGAAGAGATGCAAAAACAATTACCAATTCCAGTAGTAGGAGTTATTCACCCAGGATCACGTACAGCTTTAAAAGTGACAAACACGTATCACGTTGGGATTATTGGAACGATTGGAACGGTGAAAAGTGGTGCATACGAAGAGGCGTTAAAGTCTATTAATAACCGTGTTATGGTAGAAAGTTTAGCTTGTCCACCTTTCGTTGAACTTGTAGAGAGTGGGAATTTCGAAAGTGAAATGGCGTATGAAGTTGTAAGAGAAACGCTGCAACCACTGAAAAGTACCGATATTGATACACTTATATTAGGTTGTACACATTATCCGATTTTAGGACCTGTTATTAAAAAAGTAATGGGAGATAAAGTGCAACTAATTAGTTCTGGTGATGAAACAGCACGTGAAGTAAGTACAATCTTATATCATAGTAAAATGTTGAATGAAGGAGAAGAACAAAGCGATCATCTCTTCTTAACAACAGGAAAAATAGGCTTGTTTAAAGAAATTGCATCAAAATGGTTTGGTCAACCGATTGAAAATGTGAAGCATATTCATTTAGAAAAAGAATAATAGTAGAATTTATATAAGTGAGCTCCTGAGAAATCAGGAGCTTTTGTTTTATCTTGCTATTTGCTGGGTAGTAAGACCCCTGCTGATTAAAGTTTCAATTTATAAGAGGCACAGCTTGTTCTAAAACGTGAAACAGCTCGTATACATAATAGTACAAACTTAGATTTTAGGGGGGAATGGCATGCCTAAATCCACTTTTAAATGGGTTGTTGGTGCTACTGTGAGCGCTGTTTTACTAACAGGGTGTGGCTTTATAAATCAAGAGAAAGCAACTGAACAAATTGATCCGCCAAAACAAGTTACGTATACAGAGGGTGGGAAGAAAGAAGTAGCTAAAAAAGATAAGCAAGGGCAAATGGTAAATAGAGAACTATACCTTGTTGATAAAAATGGTTATGTTGTACCACAAACGTTAGCTATACCTACTCCGAAAGCAAATGAGACTGTGAAGCAAACGTTAGAATACCTTGTGAAAGATGGACCGGTAACGAATTTATTACCAAATGGGTTTCGTGCAATCATTCCGGCGAATACAACGATGACCTTAGATTTGAAAAAGGACGGAACGGCAGTTATTGATTTCTCTAAAGAAATGAAAAACTATGCGAAAGAAGAAGAGCGTCAAATCGTTGAATCTATAGCTTGGACGTTGACGCAATTTACAGAGATAAAACAAGTGCAGTTCCAAATAAATGGTGAGAAATTGGCAAAGATGCCGGTTGGTGGTACACCGCTTGGTGAAGGAGTGAGCCGTGCAAATGGTATTAACTTCGATGATGAACAAGTAGCAGATGTAACAAATACAAAACCAGTCACACTGTATTTTATGGCGCAAAATAATAATAAACAGCAATACTACGTACCAGTCACACGCCGCGTTGCGGAAGGTAAAGAAAATGACTATGCAACAATTATAGATGAACTTGTAAAAGGTCCGATCCATCAATCGCTCCTGAATGATTTTAATCCAGGCGTTAAGCTTATTACGAATCCGAAATTACAAGACGGAAATCTTACATTAAACTTTAATGAAAATATATTTGTAAACCCAGATAAAAATATGATCTCAAATTACGTATTGAAGTCGTTAGTTTTATCTTTAACAGAAAAGAAAGGTGTGAAAAATATTTCTATTGAAGTGAATGGAAAAGCAAATCTTATAGATGAAAAGGGCGGAAAGTTAATAAAACCTGTAGATCGTCCAGAAAACGTGAATACAGGTAGTTTTTAATCTTGAATAATTTGATATACTTAAGTAAGAAAGGAGAATTGCTTTTTGGGTTCTCCTTCTTTTATTGTATACATATCATACATTTAAATTTGGCTATACTAACGAGTAGTAATTAAGAGGAGGTTATTTTTATGCGAGTAGATGGTAGAGAGAAAACAGAATTACGCCATATACATATTCATACGAATTATTTAAAACATCCAGAGGGATCTGTATTAATTGAAGTTGGGGATACAAAGGTGATTTGCTCAGCGACAATTGAAGAGCGTGTACCACCGTTTATGCGTGGAGAAGGAAAAGGATGGGTAACAGCTGAATACGCGATGATTCCGCGTGCAACAGAACAACGTACGATTAGGGAGTCAAGCAAAGGGAAAGTAACAGGACGTACAATGGAAATCCAGCGCTTAATTGGACGAGCATTACGTGCGGTAGTTGATTTAGAAGCGCTTGGCGAGAGAACAGTTTGGATTGACTGTGATGTCATCCAAGCAGATGGTGGAACGAGAACAGCTTCTATTACAGGTGCATATGTAGCGATGGTATTAGCTTTCGAGAAATTATTACAAGCAGAAAAAGTATCTAAAATTCCAGTAAAAGATTATTTAGCAGCAACGTCAGTAGGAATTGTTGAAGAGCAAGGTGTTGTTTTAGATTTAAACTATGCAGAAGATTCTAAAGCAGACGTTGATATGAACGTGATTATGACTGGAAAAGGCCAGTTTGTTGAGGTGCAAGGAACTGGAGAAGAAGCGACGTTTAGTAGAGCGCAGTTAAATGAACTACTTGATGCTGCGGAACAAGGCATTTTCCAACTGATTGATATGCAAAAAGAAGCTTTAGGTGACATCGTATCTCATATAGAGTAGAGGTGGAAAGTATGAAACAAGTTGTTGTAGCGACAAAAAATATGGGTAAAGTACGTGAGTTTGCTGAGTTATTTGAGAGATTTGATTTAGAAGTGAAATCATTACACGATTTTCCGCATATTGAAGAAGTCGAAGAAACTGGTGAAACATTTGAAGAAAATGCGATCTTAAAAGCGGATAGTTTGAGTAGACAGTTGAATGCAATTGTAATTGCGGATGATTCAGGTCTTATTGTAGATGCGTTAAACGGGAAACCAGGCGTGTATTCAGCTCGTTTTGCTGGAGAGCCGAAAGATGATCAAGCGAATATTGATAAAGTTTTACAAGAATTAAATGAAGTAGCGTTTGAAAAGCGTAAAGCTCGTTTCTATTGTGCATTAGCAGTTGCTTTCCCTGAAGGTGATAAAAAGCCTGTCATTGTAAACGGGACATGTGAAGGATTTATTTTAGAACAACGCCGCGGAGAAAATGGCTTTGGATACGATCCGATCTTTTATGTGGAAGAGTACAAAAAAGCAATGGCGGAATTAAGTTCAGATGAAAAAAATGCTATTAGTCACCGCGGACGTGCTCTTCGTAAGTTAGAAGAAAAAATCCCGGAATGGTTTTTAGGAGAATAAGGGAGAGAGAATGATGAAAGCTTTAATCGTAAGCGATAGTCATAGCTCTGTGAAGGAATTACAGCAGTTGAAAGAGAAGTATGAAGGGAAAGTAAATATCATGATTCATTGCGGTGATTCAGAGCTAACATCTGCTCATGAAGAACTGCAAGGTTTCCATGTTGTAAAAGGAAACTGTGATTATGCTAACTTTCAAGATGAAATTGTAACTGATGTAGATGGAATTCGCTTCTTAGTTGTGCATGGACATCGCCATAATGTGAAAATGACATTACAAACGCTAGCGTACCATGCTGAAGAAGTGGGAGCGCAAGTTGCATGCTTCGGACATTCTCACGTATTAGGTGCGGAATTAATCGAGGGCGTTTTATTTATTAATCCAGGCAGTATTTTATTACCACGTCAGCGTGTAGAAAAGACATTTGCTTTATTAGAAATGGATGAAAATCAAATGGAAGTTCGTTTTGAAACGTTAGACGGACAACTAGTTGAACAGGCAGTTTTTAAAAGAGGATAAGAAAATTTATCCTCTTTTAAAAAAGGTGTTGACTTTATGTGTGGTTATACATATAATAAATATTGTCGATAGGGCAACGGCGCTAACGAAGAAAAGAAAATAACATATGCGGGTGTAGTTTAGTGGTAAAACAAGAGCCTTCCAAGCTCTGGTCGAGAGTTCGATTCTCTTCACCCGCTCCATGTCCCAGTAGCTCAGCCGGATAGAGCATACGCCTTCTAAGCGTACGGTCGGGAGTTCGAATCTCTCCTGGGACGCTAAAAAAACCTTGTTATCTTTTGATAACAAGGTTTTTTGTTTGTCTAAAATTTGATGTTTGGGTTATAGGTGTAGTTCATTCTTAATATTTGCGACCTTTCCTTTGATATTAAGCAGTTGCATATGTACTTCTTTTTCTTAAATAAAAAGAGCGCCATTTATGCGCCCTATTCCTCTTATTTAATTTAAAGAATCAATAGGTTTATGATGGAACTCAAATCCAAATTCAGATTCTCTTAATTGTTTACTTACAATATTATAAAACTCTTTACCATTCTAGTACGATTGAGCAGCAGTTATCGGAACTTATTCTCGGTAGTGTGTTACAATTAATAGAAGCGGAAAACGAGAATCTCCAATTGACTGGACCTGTGATTGGTTAGATAGTTTAAGAAGGTCGTATAAAAAAGGGAGATGGCGCAAAGATGGCGAGATCAAATGAGAATGATTTAACGGAGAAATTGGCAGAAGGTCACCGAAAATATGGTGATGGCAATTTTACAGTACAGAACATCGGTGATGAAACTAACCCGAATTGGACTGTCGTAAAAAATGTGAGAAAGGGATCGGCAGGCATTCGCGAAGGAGAAGATATATTAAGACTGCGATCAAAATATATAAAATAGTACGGAAATGGGCGGAGCGGGAGTTCGAATCTCTCCTGGGGCGCTAAGAAAACCTTGTTATCTTTTGATAACAAGGTTTTTTGTTTGTTTTAAATTAGTTATTAATAAACTTCTCAAATACAAAACCATAATCTTTCACATTATATTGTTTCTTCGTATCAACGAGCCAGTTAAAAGCGATTTCGTTTATTTTTTTAAACTGTTCTGCTAAATTTACTTGTGCGTTTGAAATACGGCTGAAAGCGTTAGATGCCATATCTAAACTTTTATGTGCATACTGCAATGTAATATCGTTGTCGTATGAGATTTCTTCTATTTTAAGTAAAGCTTTATATAAATCTTTTAATTCTTCAATATGTTTTTTATGGACATCAATTGAATAGTGTTCATCGCCCATTTGGAACTTAATTTCTACATCTAAATCAATCGTTCCCGCAGTTTCAAGCGCTACGTTTTTAATTTGATATTTACTATAGCTAAAGCGGCGTAGTGTACGTTTTTTACTTGTTGCGCTTGTACCGTCTAAGTGAATTAACCCTTTGTTTGTGAAGCAATATTCATCTGATTTCGATTTAATGAGAAAGTAAATTTTCTCCCCATCTTCATGCATTACATAATCATCGGCATCGACCTTATCATAGTCTTTAGGTGTAATAACAGAACCTACATCGCTTAGTCCTAATACATCTGCGGCCATTTTTTTAAACATATATAATCCCCCTTGTAAATTAAAGTCTTAATTGTACAAAAATATATTAACATGATCTTCATCCTTTGTTTTCTTGTAATACGAAAATATCTGAAGGTAAGTTAAGAAAAGTAATGAATAATTATTTTGATCCTAAATTATTTAGTAAATCTATTAGTTTAAGAGTGGATTCTCCGAAAAATAACCAAGAGAAAAAAGTTAATTTTGCAAGTGATTATAAATAAATTCCGTGAAAGCACCTCAAGCGATATGAGGTTTTTTTCAATCTCTTTTTGAAATCTTACAATTCTGTAAGGTAACTGTAAGGTAGTTCGATGGTAAGAAATTGCTAATCTTTTATAATGAAGATAACAACGATAAAACGAGGAGGCAGAAATGATGAAAGGATTAGTTGTAACGGGCTTGACGGTTGCTTTTGGATTTGTAGCGTATGAGAAATTAACGTATGTAGTTGATGTTGTGAAACATTTGATTGCTTAGAGAAAACAGCCATGAGAGGGAAAGGGAATGAGTGAATGAATGGAATGGTTATTTGGAATTATAGGTACTTGTAGTGTAGTGTTATTGTTCTTTGTCCCAAGTGGTATACTTAGTTCGACAACAAGTTTGTTCTTCTTAAGTTTGTTTGCTTGTACGATGCTTATTATTATGTTTTTAATGAAGCGAAGTAAACCAATCTTCTATTTTAGCATGATTGTTATGGCAATTATTGTTCTCCAAATTATTACCCTTGTAATATACCCCACAATTATAAAAGCTTTCCATTAATGATGAATCCTCTGCGTTTGTTGCTGGGGATTTTTACTTGTACAATTTTAATTTTTAGTAGAGATTTATTTGTATTGGAATGTAAAAATTAAATATTTTCATATTTCAAACAAATAGTTTTGGGATGTTGTGTTCTCATTACGCATTTGATATATTTACTTTGAACATAATTAAAATCAAGAAAAAGAGGCGGACGTATGGATAAAAAAGAAAATACGGTCGTATTGTTTCCACAACTATCAGAGCGCTATATTGATGAAGGTTTTTTAGCGCTGAAAGAGCGGAAGTTCGAAGATGCATTGCGCTGCTTTGAAATATTACGTCAGTATAATGCGGAAACGGAACAAACGGAATTAGCTTCAGTTATTTGTTTACTCGAATTAAAACGTATGGAAGAAGCGAAAGACAAATGTGAACAGTTGCTTAAAACAGGAGTTGTCTTATTTGGTGATATTCTTGAAACGTACGTGACTATTTTAGTTCAAACAAATGATTATGAAGGTGTTATTGAAACTGTTGAAAAGGTTTTACAAACGAAAGATATAATGCCTGATCAAAAGGAAAAATTAGCGCAGCTTGCTTTATTTGCAGAAGGTATGCTAAATGAGGGAGACGCATCGCTAGTGGATTCAAATTTTGAGTTGGATGAGTTTACTAATGAAATTTTTGGAGAAAACTTTGGACAGAAGCTAAGAGCGATTCAGCGACTTTCGTTAAAAGACTTAGATCTTGCATTACCTGTTTTAAAGAAATTTTTAATAGACGAAGAGCAACACCCCTATTTGAAAACTTCTATTTTGTATAAAATGATAGAAAGTCAGGTAGAAGAGGAAATAGAGGTAGAAAAGTTTGGGAATACGATTAAGGTAATTCCGGCATTTACAGGTCATAATGAGGAGCAATCCAATAACATTATACATAAATTATCAAGTCGATTAGAGCAAAATTATCCCGATATATTTGAAGCGATGGTTACATATTGGAAAGAATTGCAAATTAGCATTTTCCCATTCGCTCTATTAATGGATAAAGAAGAGATTTGGTCAGCTGTTTTAGAGAGAATTGGAAGAAAGCGTTTCGGATTGGCTATTGATGAAGAAGAGCTTATGACAGCATACAATATCGAATTGGAAGAGTTTCATATTGCCTATCAATGGTTATTACGTGTTGAAAGAGAAGGATATTTGCCCGTATAATTATGAAAAAGAATCGTTCAGTTCTTGAAACGAGCATATTCTATGTTATAATGTAAGGGTTGCAAAAGGCAGAAAACTGCCTGTTTGTAAGAGAAGAGAAGTGTAATTCTCTTACTTAATATGTTTCATATTATTCTCGAACAAAATATACCGTAGTTGTCTTCTGGGCAATTAGTAGATTGGAACATTATATCTGAAAGCTTTTGCTAGAGGATTATTTGTGTATTTGTTATTTCAAAAAAGAGATAATGAAGATCTTAATCTATAGAGGTATGTGCATACATTATTATAGTTGGAGGGAAAGAATAAATGTCTACAAAATGGGAAAAATTAGAAGGTAACGTTGGCGTTTTAACAATCGAAGTTGATGCTAAAGAAGTAAACAACTCTATCGACGCTGCGTTCAAAAAAGTAGTAAAAACAATTAACGTACCAGGTTTCCGTAAAGGAAAAATGCCTCGTCCATTATTCGAACAACGCTTTGGTATTGAATCTTTATACCAAGATGCTTTAGATATCATTTTACCAAAAGCATACGGTGAAGCGATTGAAGAAGCTGGTATCTTCCCAGTTGATCATCCTGAAATCGACATCGAGAAGTTCGAAAAAAATGCTAACCTTATCTTCACTGCAAAAGTTACAGTGAAACCTGAAGTTAAATTAGGTGAGTACAAAGGTTTAGCAGTAGAAAAAGTTGAAACAACTGTAACTGACGAAGATGTAGAGAACGAATTAAAATCTTTACAAGAGCGTCAAGCTGAACTAGTTGTTAAAGAAGAAGGAACTGTTGAAAACGGTGATACAGCTGTAATCGACTTCGAAGGTTTCGTTGATGGCGAAGCATTTGAAGGCGGAAAAGGCGAAAACTACTCTCTAGCAATCGGTTCTGGTACATTCATCCCAGGTTTCGAAGAGCAAGTAATCGGTCTTAAATCTGGTGAGTCTAAAGACGTTGAAGTATCATTCCCAGAAGAGTACCATGCTGCTGAATTAGCTGGCAAACCAGCAACATTCAAAGTAACAATTCATGAAATCAAAACAAAAGAACTTCCTGAGTTAAACGACGAGTTCGCTAAAGAAGCAGACGAAGCGGTTGCAACTCTTGATGAATTAAAAGCAAAACTTCGCACAAACTTAGAAGAAGGCAAAAAGCACGAAGCTGAGCACAAAGTACGTGACGAAGTAGTAGAATTAGCTGCTGCTAACGCTGAAATCGAAATTCCAGAAGCTATGATCAACACTGAGTTAGATCGTATGGTTCGTGAATTCGAGCAACGTTTAAGCCAACAAGGTATGAACCTTGAGCTTTACTACCAATTCACAGGTACTGACGCTGACAAATTAAAAGAGCAAATGAAAGAAGATGCACAAAAACGTGTAAGAATCAATCTTGTTCTTGAAGCTATCATTGAAGCTGAAAACATCGAAGTTACTGAAGAAGAAGTAACTGCAGAAGTTGAAAAAATGGCTGAAATGTACGGTATGCCAGTAGACGCTATCAAGCAAGCTCTTGGAAGCGTAGACGCTTTAGCTGAAGATCTTAAAGTGCGTAAAGCTGTAGACTTCTTAGTAGAAAACGCTGCATAATAAAATAACAAGGCACGATTAAAATCGTGCCTTGTTTTATAAATATAGAAATATATTTATAAAACTTTTCGATGGAGAAG
>NZ_JBNLYE010000107.1:0-13481 GCF_050172095.1 Bacillus sp. GMs2/2 | reverse complement strand
GTTGAAGCCTATTACTAAAAGAACCATCCCAAAATACTTTGGGATGGTTCTTTTTCCTTATTAATGATTTTTTAACATCACTAACAGCTTTTCTTGACTATACATCCACACTGTAATGATTAAACAAGCAAGTGCGACTTCTGATAATGCCATAAATCCAATTGCATAATGGCCTGTTAGTTGGAATAGTAATGTTAAAATTAGGGGCGGGAAGAACCCTCCTAGTCCGCCTAAAGCTGAAACAAGTCCATTTACAATACCTGCTTGTTCTGAGAAGTACATTGGAACGAGTTTAAAGATTGTACCATTACCAATGCCTGCACAAAATGCGACTAGTAAGCAACCAAATGTATACACGTTCATACTAGGCATGAATGATAAAATAATACCTGAAAGTGTTAAACCGATAAATACGAAGATTAATATTTTAAATGGATTAAACTTATCGCCGAGCCAACCACCAATCGGACGCATAATTGTTGCGAGTACAATGAATCCTGCAGTTCGCATACCAGCATCTACTTTCTCTAATCCGAAGTGAGATACTAAAAAGTTTGGTAAGTATACTGTAAATGCGACAAATGATCCGAATGTTAAAAAGTAAAAGATACATAAAAACCAAAGTTTCTCATTTTTATATACACCTTTTATTTGTTCCATTAATGGTGTATTCACCTTTTTCTCCTTACGATCACCTAATAAAAAGTTCATAAGTGCAAATGCTGCAAGTAAAACTAAATAACATTGTACTGTCGTTCTCCAGCCAACTGAAGTTGCGATAACAGGCGCTAAAAACGAAGTAATTGCTGTTCCGGCGTTACCGACACCGTAAATACCATTTACAAAACCATGACTCTCTTTCGGAAAGTATTTTGGTAAAGAAGTTACTCCTACAGAGAATACAGCACCACCGATTCCTACAAATAATCCACCAATAATTAAATCCATCATAGAATTGGCAACACTAATATAAAAGACAGGAAGTAATAATAGAATAAAACTAATAAAGAATAATTTTCTTGCTCCGAAACGATTTGTCCAATAACCAATTGGAATGCGAAGAACAGAACCTAAAATAACGGGTACTGCTGTGACCATAGAAATTTGCCCCGCAGTTAATGGGATATCCACTTTAATATAAGGCATTAATGATGATAAAATGACCCATACCATAAAACCTATAATTAGATTAGAAGTTTGTAAACTTAATTGAAAATTAGGACTTTTCATCCTGTTCCCTCCTATGTATGCATATTTATATTCATTCTCTCCAGCCTAATCACGTCGTAACATGATTAAGTCGAAAAGAATCAACCACCACTTACTGGCGGAATTATCGCTATGATATCGCCAGTTTGAATGATGTCATCCTCATTTGCATACTCTTCATTTATAGCTACCATGATTTCATTTGAAATCGCTACGTTGTATTTCTTAATGAGTACCTTCTTTAGTTCAGCAACTGTAATATTTTCACAATCGATTTGTAATGCTGGCTTACTTACTTCTTCTTGTAAATGTGCAAATAATAGTACTTCAATCATATTCTCATCTCCTCTTCAGGCTCACCATTCTCATATGCTACATTCTCTAACTGATCACCAATCCATGATTCACCATCTTCCCAAAATTCTTTCTTCCAAATTGGAACGATTTGTTTTATACGCTCCATAATATATTCGTTCGCCTCATATGCAGCTTTCCGGTGTGGTGTAGAAACAGCGACGACAACAGCAAGATCAGAAATTTGTAATGTACCAATGCGATGTGTAATGGCGACAAATGTCCCAGGCCACCTCTCTCCTACTTCAGTACCAATTCTCTCAAGTTGTTTTTCTGCCATTGTTTTATATGCTACATACTCTAAATGTAGCGTACGACGCCCTTTCGTAAATTCTCTAACAGTACCAACGAAAGTAGTAACTGCGCCGCACTCACGACGAATTACTTTGTTTGTAACTTCCTCAATTGAAATAGGTGTATCAATTACTTCATAATACGTTTGTATCATTTTGCACCTCTTATCTTTGTATAAGTTAGTAATCTATTTTTCTATTATTTGTATGATCGAAGTGGTTCTTCCCACGGCCACTCACTTCCAGCGTTTGATTCTAATAACAGTACCGAAACAGTTATTCCTGCTTCAAATCCTCTCGTTCCTCCTGGCAGGACGATAAATGCGTTCGCCTCTGCAAGTGAAGAAATTGCACTAGATTTATCTAAACCAACTGGTGTAACTTGTAATTGACCATCTACAAATTCCACTCTCCCTCTTACAAAACGAGTAAACGGATTTGCTTTCGAAATGTCTTTCTGTAATATTGCCTCTGCACGATATATGTGCGGATCTTTCCTATGCAAGTATGTTCCAATGACAGGTCGAACAAACAATTCACATCCGACATAACAAGCAGAAGGATTACCAGATAGACCAAATAATAGTTTTCCCTCTAACTCAGCTACAGTTGTCACACTTCCTGGTCGCATCGCTATTTTGTTAAAAAGTACATTAGCTTGTAATCTCTCATAAATAGCCGGTAAATAATCATAGTCTCCTACTGAAACGCCACCAGTTGTAATTAATATATCAACTTCTTTTATCGCTTTTTTTACAGTGTTATAACACGTCTCAAAATTGTCAGCGAATTGCCCATAATACTGTACAATTCCACCTGCTCGTTCAATTTGAGCAGCTACCATATAAGAGTTACTATTTCGAATCTTCCCTGGCTTTAATTGTTCATGTACTTCGAGCAGTTCACTTCCTGTCGTTACAATTCCAATGACTGGCTGTTTTACAACATATACCGTACTATAACCAAACGTAGCAAGAAGCGCTGCAACTCCAGGATTAATAACAGTCCCTTTTTTCACAAGGATGCTATTTTGGTTTACATCTTCTCCTTTAAAAGAAATGTTATCGCCAGAAGAGAAAGAGCGTTTTAATACCATATAAATCTTTTCGTTTTCTTCAAATCCTTCCGTTAGCTCTAACATAACAACCGCATTACACCCTTCCGGAATTGCGGCACCTGTCATAATACGGACAGCTTGAAATGCTTTCACTTCTTCTGTAAAAACAAAGCCTGCTCCAATTTCGCCAATTACTTCAAACTGAATGGGGTTACTACTACTCGCTTCTTTTGTATCTTCCGCTCGAATCGCAAACCCGTCGTACGGAGAGCGATCAAAATGCGGAACATCATGATCTGCAATAACATCTTGTCCAAGTGTTCTACCGTAGCTTTCTATAAGAGAAACCTTTTCTATTTCACCTTGGTAAGCATATTCCATTACACGTGCAACTGCTTCTGCCACTGGAATTGGTATACGTTTTTCTAACATTCTTTTTTCACCTCGTTTTAATAAGGGGCAACTCTCTTTCTGTTCATCCTATATATTTTGCGTATAATCGTTTTGCTATTTTTACATCATTTGTCCCATGAATAAATGCCCTACCGTCTATAAATAAAACAAAACGATATTCATCAACTAGAAATGATAGTAAGTAAGGCGTTTTTTTAACATGTACACTTTTTTGTAATCGTTTTTGAATTTCGGTTAAATTAAGATTTCTCTTTATTCCTGAACGGATTTGAACTGTATTCCGTCCGCATAACACTTCCGTTTTCATTTGCGCTTCAAATATTAGGCTTGGATACGTTCGTGATTTCCCACAAGAAGGACATGTACTTTTCTTCTGTCTATTTACTTTTAATGAGAGATATTGATTGTTCCAAATATCAAATGACAACATCGTCCCTCTTAATGATTCATAATCACCCACCAATATTTTCATCGCCTCTGTAACTTGGTGAGCAACGACCATTTGTACAGCTGGCTGAATGATTCCGGCTGTATCGCATGTTGCACCGCCCATAGGATGATCCATTAGACAGCGAAAACATGGTGTTTTCCCAGGAAGAATTGTATACGTTACACCGTAACTCCCAATGCATCCGCCATATATCCAAGGTATATTTTCTTTTTGTGAAATGTCATTTATAAGTAGACGCGTATCGAAATTGTCAGTCGCATCTAATATGAGATCCACATCTTTTGTTAACTCTTCTATTTCTCGCATTGTGACATCTGTTACAACTGGTACAATTTCCACTTCAGAATTAATCTTTCTTACATGTTCTGCTGCTGCAATTGCTTTTGGTTTACACTGCTGCGCATCTTCTTCTGTATATAACTGCTGCCGCTGTAAATTACTCCATTCGACGTAGTCACGATCAGCAATTGTCAATTTCCCAATTCCCATCCTAGCAAGTGCTTCTGCATTCGCAGCTCCTAGCGCACCCGCACCGATTAGGAGCACATGCTTTTCTCTTATTTTTCTTTGTCCCATTTCACCAATTCCAGAAAGCAACACTTGTCTTGAATAACGCTCTTGCATAAGAAATCCTCCTTTCACTATCCACCAATGTAAGACATTTCAACTTTTGGACGTTTACTTGTATTCTCAACCGTTCTTTCATCTGAATATCGATCTGTTCTATATCGCCATGTATCATTTAAAATTTTTAATAGTGATGCATCAGAAATATTTTCTCGAAGAAGCGTTCGCAAATCCGTTCCTTTCGCTCCAAATAGGCACGTGAAAAACTTGCCGTCTGCCGAAATACGAGCTCTCGTACAAGAAGAACAAAATGACTCAGAAACAGAAGTAATAAATCCAACTTCTGCATTACTCCCTACATATCGATACAATTTCGCAACCTCTCCAAAATAACGAGGCTGAGCGGGCTCAATTGGATATACACGATTAATTTTCTCTATTAATTGTTCCTTCGTAATGACTTCTTCAAAATTCCATCCGTTTGTACTGCCTACATCCATAAACTCAATGAAACGGAGCTGAATTTCTTTTTCTTTAAAATAACGAGCCATATGAAGAATTTGACTATCATTCATCCCTTTTTTTACGACCATATTTACCTTTACTTCTAATCCAGCAGCATTTGCTGCTTCTATTCCTTTCAGTACAGGTTTTGTACTTACATTTCTTCCGTTAATTTTTTTGAAGACATGGTCCTCTATCGCATCTAAACTAATATTTACACGTTTTAATCCCGCGTCTTTTAGCGCCTTAGCTTGTTTTGCTAAATGAATTCCGTTTGTTGTGAGTCCAATGTCTTTTAAGCCTTCTAGATTTGTAAGTCTTGCAATTAATTTCGGTAAGTCTTTACGCAATAAAGGTTCACCGCCAGTAAGCCTAATTTTATTAACTCCCATACTTATAAATAATCTAGCTAACCTTTCTATTTCATTAAATGTTAATAAACACTCTTTCTGTAAAAAAGCATAATCAGGTCCGAACACTTCAGCAGGCATACAATATGTGCACCTAAAATTACAACGATCAATAACTGAAATGCGTAAATCTTGAAGTGGCCGCTTTAAAGAATCTTTCATGTTCTCGTGCATCTATATCCCTTCTTTTCTGCTGCAATCCTTAGTAAGCTTTCATTTTTTTATTTGCCTTCATTATAAAAAAGAAGCTACATATTCAATGTGACTTTTCTCACATCACTTTCCCCATTCAAAAAATTTTCACAAATCCGTTCGCATTTTGTTCACATCTTTAGCCACTCCTCCTTACGGTCATTGAAATTTCAATTTATTTTTAAATAGCTCTTGCATTTTCATCATACTTACACTCAAAATAGGAAATGTATTGCTTATAAGAAGAAAGGTGATCACTGTGGCAAACAGTATGACATTATCTCAAGATTTAAAAGAATTACTTGCATCTGTTGAATATAAAATGCAGATAAAAAAAGGTAGTTTTATTTTTCAAGAAGGTATGGAGGCAACAGAACTCTATATCATTCACTCAGGGAAAGTACAAATTAGTAAACTTAGTGCTGACGGACAAGAATTAACACTTCGAATTTGTTCGGAATATGACATTATTGGAGAATTAACATTGTTCACGGATAATGCAAAATATTTATTAAACTCAAAATGTCTTGAAGATGTTGAAGTAGGTGTAATAAAACGTGAAGCGTTAGAAAAAGCATTACTCCAAAAACCCGCTCTTGTATTTGAATTTATGAAATGGATTAGTGAACATTTAAGAAGAATGCAAACGAAGTTCCGAGATTTAGTATTACACGGCAAAAAAGGTGCCCTGTACTCTACTCTTATACGAATGACAAATAGTTACGGTGTATTAAAAGAAAATGGTATTCTCATTGATTTACCATTAACGAATCAAGAACTCGCTAATTTCTGTGCAACTTCACGTGAAAGTGTAAATCGAATGTTAAATGAATTAAAAAAGCAAGGTACAATTTCAATTCATAAAGGAAAGATTACAATCCACGATTTACAATTTTTAAAATGTGAAATTGCTTGTGAAGATTGCTCTGCTTCTGTTTGTAGCATTGATTAGCATCTTATTTAGATGCTAATCTTTTTTCAATTTAAACTACTTATTAACATTTATTCCCTATGTAAACAAAAACGAGGCCTTCCATATTAGACCTCGTTTCGTTTTAACCATTAGCTCCTATCCGTTTACAGCAGTATTATTTTTTCAACTCATTAGGAATACGTCTTCTGTAAATCACATAACTACGGCTTACATATTTAATTGGGGCACTAAATACATGTACAAGTCTTGTAAATGGCCACACTGCGAAAAGCCCCATCCCTGCGAGAATGTGAATTTTAAACCATATTGGTACTTCCATCATATATTCAACTTTCGGTTGGAAAATAAAGAGACTTCGGAACCAAGGGCCAATCGTTGTACGATAATCAAATCCTTTTGAATCGATATTTAAAAATGTTGAGGAAAGTCCTGCTAGCATTACGATAAGTAATAAAATAAGCGCAATATAATCTCCCTTTGTACTCGTTGCAATGATACGTTTTACAGTTACGCGGCGGTACGTTAATATAATTAAACCGCTAATAGAAGCAACACCTGCCGGAAGCCCAAAACTAATTGCTACTACATGATACATATGCTCAGAGATACCTATTGAACGGTATACAGCTTCTGGAATTAAAATTCCCATAACATGACCGCCAATTACGAACATGATCCCAAAGTGGAATAATAGACTCCCGACCCGGAGCATCTTCTTTTCTAATAGTTCACTAGATTTTGATGTCCATCCAAATTGATCATAGTTGTATCTAAAAATATGTCCACCGATAAAGATTGCAAAAATGATATAGGGAAACAATACCCATAGAAATTGATCCATCATTTTAACAACTCTCCTTTCTAATTTGTCTGTACACCCCATGTTTCGATAGCGAGTAGAACAGCCGCAAGAATTGGTTCATACATACTGTCTGCTTCTTTTAATTGAACGTGTAACGCTTGTATATTCTCCGTGTATTTACTCATAATTGATTCACTGTCTATCTCATTTGCATTTGCAAAGAACTCAAGCAATAGCGGTAAATAATCAGGTAATTCTTTATCTGTTACTTCAAAACCAGATTTTTTATAATGCTGTTTTAACTCCAGTAATTCAATACCTCTTTCTCTTTGTTCACCAGTGTTCATATAAGTAAGATACATATTTGTTTTCTTACCAAAATCGAATGTATATACGTAACTATCAATGAGTTGATCATTCGTTTTATTTAGCACTTGCTTTATAAAGGCTGTAAGTGACGCTTTAACGTCTTCCTGTTTTATTGTTTCAACCTCTTCTTGCAATTCAGTTACAGCTTCTCTCCACCCTAGTTCAGGATAGGAGAGAAGAAAAGAAGAACAAGAAAAAGCTGTTTGTAAACTTTGTCTCATAATTTTCTGCCCCCTTTATTTAAGAAATTGTCATACAAGAGCCTGGACCACCTGTGAATGATAAACCACAGCTTCCTTGTTCGCTATATAAATCTGCCACTTGTTCACGGTGAGATGTCGGGATAACGAAGCGATCTTTATATTTCGCAATGGCAAGAAGACGATACATATCTTCTACATCCTGTTTCGTTAAACCAAGTTCTTTTAATACAGCTTCATTTGGCTCTTTATTAATTTGCAGTGCTCTCATATATGTTCGCATAACAGCCATTTTTTTCAATGTAAGACGAATGTGTGATTCATCCCCTGCAGTGAGTAAATTCGCTAAATATTGAATTGGAATACGCATATTATCAATTGCAGGGAAAACCTCTTCTGCTTGCCAGTTACTACCTTTCCCTTCCACCATGTTCATAATTGGGCTAAGCGGAGGGATATACCAAACCATCGGCATTGTACGATACTCCGGGTGAAGAGGCAGAGCAATTTTCCAATCGATAATCATTTTATAGATAGGTGACTGTTGTGCTGCTTTAATCCATTCTTCAGGAATGCCTTGTTTTTTCGCTTCAGCTGCTATTTCTGGATCATTTGGATCTAGGAAAACAGTAAGCTGAGATTCATATAAATCTTTTTCGTCTTCAACAGAAGCTGCTTCTTTTACTTTATCAGCGTCATATAGCATTACTCCAATATACCTGATACGTCCTACACATGTTTCTGAACAAATTGTTGGCATACCAGCTTCAATACGTGGGAAGCACATTGTACATTTTTCAGCTTTATTCGTTTGCCAGTTAAAATACACTTTTTTATATGGACAAGATGATACGCAGAATCTCCATGCGCGACATGCATTTTGATCTACAAGAACAATTCCATCTTCTTCACGTTTATACATCGCACCAGATGGACAAGATGATACGCAAGATGGATTCATACAATGTTCACATATGCGTGGTAAATACATCATAAAGACGTTTTCAAAATCTGTTTTAATTTCTTCTTCCATTTTCTTTACGTTTGGATCTTGCAATCCAGTTATATGTCCGCCTGCTAAGTCATCTTCCCAGTTTGGACCCCATTCAATTTTGTCGATAAATTCGCCTGTAATTGCTGATTTCGGACGAGCAACTGGCTGATGCTTACGCTGCGGACTATTTGTTAACGTTTCATAATCATAGTTCCAAGGTTCAAAGTAATCATCAATCGTTGGTTGATCTGGATTGTGGAAAATATTCATAAGACGTTTCATTTTCGAACCGGATTTTAGCTGAATTTCACCATT
This sequence comes from Bacillus sp. GMs2/2, assembly GCF_050172095.1. Taxonomy (NCBI): domain Bacteria; kingdom Bacillati; phylum Bacillota; class Bacilli; order Caryophanales; family Bacillaceae; genus Bacillus; species Bacillus sp. GMs2/2. Next base: position 4,416 of record NZ_JBNLYE010000107.1, on the reverse strand, counting down.
TTTCAATTCCCAGCCGCCTTTATATTTCTCCTGATCTTCCCATTGTTTCGGATAACCAATACCTGGTTTCGTTTCTACGTTATTGAAATACATATATTCAGCACCTGGACGATTTGTCCAGGTGTTTTTGCATGTTACGCTACAAGTATGACAGCCGATGCATTTATCTAGGTTCATTACCATTCCGACTTGTGCTTTAATCTTCAAGCCAATCTACCTCCTTCAGTTTACGGATTACAACATTTAAATCACGCTGGTTCCCAGTTGGACCATAATAGTTAAATCCATAACTTAATTGACCATATCCACCAATCATATGTGTCGGTTTTACGTGAATTCGAGTTGGACTATTATGCGTTCCCCCGCGATTACTTGTTAATTTCGTACCAGGTACGTTAATGTGACGATCTTGCGCATGATGCATAAATGCCATTCCTCTCGGTATACGGTGCGTTACAACAGCACGCGCTACCACAACACCGTTTCGATTAAAGCACTCAATCCAATCATTATCTGCAACACCCGCTTCAGCAGCGTCCTCTTTATTCATCCAAACAGTTGGACCACCTCTAAATAGCGTTAACATCGGTAATGAATCGAAGTACATACTATGAATCGACCACTTATTATGCGGTGTTAAATAGTTTAATGTAATTTCTTTCCCTTCTACTTCAGGTCGTGATTTACGGAACGGTTTATGTTGCAGAATTGGTTTAAATGTTGCCATCGTTTCACCAAATTCTTTCATCATGTCATGGTCTAAGTAGAAAGATTGTCGACCAGTTATCGTTCTCCAAGGGATGAGACGTTCCACATTTGTTGTAAACGGTGAGTAACGTCGTCCACCTTTTTCTGAACCTGTAAAGGCCGGAGAAGTAATTACTGTTTTCGGTTGTGCTGTAATTTGTTCGAATGTAAAGCATTCTTCTTCACGTTCTTCTGCTAAATCACGTAGTTTTAAATCTGTTTGTTTTTCAAGTGCTTCCCATGCTTTTACTGCCATATGACCGTTTGTTGTAGAAGATAGTGTTAATACCGCTTCAGCAGCATTGATTGCTTCTTTGATGTCTGGACAACCTTTCGCGATAGAATCCGTTCGAACGACTCCTAATTTGCTCTTTAATTGCTCATACTCTTTTTCTGCTGACCAAGAGATCCCTTTCGTACCAATCGGTTGTTTTCCGGCATTTGGTCCAAGCGCAGTCATTTTGTCATAAATCGTTTTATAATCCCTTTCAACAACGTGAATTTGTGGCATCGTTTTACCTGGGATTGGTTCACATTCACCTTTACTCCAGTCTTTAATTTTGCCAAGTGGTTGCGCTAATTCTTGCGGTGTATCATGAAGAAGCGGCGTTGCCACAACTTCTTTCATTGGTTCAAGATCGATTTTCTTCGCTAAATCAGACACTGCTTTAGAAAGAGAAGTGAAAATATCCCAGTCAGAGCGCGCTTCCCACGGTGAACCGATTGCCGGATTAAATGGATGTACAAATGGATGCATATCTGTACTGCTTAAATCGTGTTTTTCGTACCAAGTTGAAGCAGGTAAGACGATATCAGAATACAGTGCTGTTCCAGCCATACGGAAATCTAAATTAATGAGTAAATCAAGCTTCCCTTCTGGCGCTTCTTCATGCCACTTTATTTCTTCTGGTCGTAATGAATCACTGTCGTCATTCATTAACCCGTTTGTTGTACCTAATAAATGTTTTAAGAAATATTCATGTCCTTTACCAGAACTCGAAATTAAATTCGCACGCCATACGAATAAGTTGCGCGGGAAGTTGTTTTTGTTATCTGGATCTTCAATCGCAAATTTCAGTTCTTTTTCTTTTAATTTTTGTGCAACGTATTTTCCGATTTCTTCTTGCGTTGTTGCACCAGCAGCAACAGCCTCTTTATATAATTCAATTCCATTTTTCTCGAATGTTGGATAAGAAGGTAACCAGCCAAGTCGTGCAGCTAATACGTTGTAATCACCGTGATGTTGATAACGAGAGTTACCTTCAACTGGTGATGCTAAATGTCCAACAGGTGTATCTTCATAACGCCATTGATCTGTTACGAAATAGAAGAAGGATGTACCGTTTTGTAATTTCGGTGGACCTTGCCAATCTTTTGCCATCGCGATTGTTTGCCATCCTTCTGCTGGTCTTAATTTTTCTTGACCAACATAATGAGCCCAACCACCGCCGTTTACACCTTGTGCTCCAACGAGAAGAACAAGATTTAAAACGGCGCGATAAATCGTATCAGAGTTAAACCAATGGTTAATACCCGCTCCGACAATTATCATTGAGCGACCATTCGTATCAACAGCATTTTGTGCGAACTCACGAGCGATTTGAATAATAAGCTCACGTTTTACTCCTGTCATTTTCTCTTGCCATGCAGGTGTAAACGGTATATCATCATTGAAGTCTTTCGGTTCTTGTCCGCCAAGCCCTCGGTTCACACCGTAATTTGCTAACGTTAAATCGTATACAGTTGTAACGAACAATTCGCCCTCTTCTGTCATAACCTTTTTCACTGGAATCGTACGTTCTAATACTTTGTTTCCATCATCAGAGAAGTACGGAATTTGTACAGTTCCAATCGCTTCTTCCATTCCAAGTAAAGAAAGACGTGGATCAATCTTTTCACCTGTTTCTTCATCTTCTAAACGCAAGTTCCATTTCTTTTCATTATCCCAACGTGACCCCATTGTGCCGTGAGGTGTTGCAAAATCATTCGTATTCTCGTTCCAAAGAACAGGTTTCCATTCCCCTAACTTCGTTTCTCGTCCAATATCAGAAGCATTTAAGAACCGATCAGCAACGAATTGATCTCCTTTTTGTTTCAATGTGACAAAGAAAGGAAAATCAGTATATTGCTTCGCATACTTTGTGAAATATTCCACTTGATTATCCACGTAAAATTCTTGTAAGATTACGTGTCCCATTGCCATCGCAAGTGCACCGTCTGTACCTTGTTTCACACTAATCCAATCATCCGCAAACTTTGTTGATTCAGCGAAATCAGGACTGACAGAAACGACTTTCGTTCCTTTATATCGAACCTCTGCTAAAAAGTGTGCATCTGGTGTTCTCGTCATTGGTACATTTGAACCCCATGTCATAATGTAACCAGAGTTATACCAGTCACTACTTTCTGGTACATCTGTTTGATCACCCCAAATTTGAGGAGAAGCTGGTGGTAAATCCGCATACCAATCATAGAAGCTAAGCATCGGTCCACCCATAAGTTGCATAAAGCGACTACCAGCAGCATGACTTAACATCGACATAGCTGGAATTGGTGAAAAGCCAACATTTCGGTCTGGACCGTATTTCATTACTGTGTACAGTAATGAAGCTGAAACGAGTTGTAACACTTCATCCCAATTCGCACGAATGAATCCCCCTTTACCACGCGCCTGCTTATACGTACGTGCCTTTTCACGGTTTTCCACAATGCTTTTCCAAGCCTCTAATGGTGACTCGTTATTTTGCAATTCTTCTTGCCACATATTCCAAAGAACACCACGTACATACGGGTATTTCACACGAAGTGGACTATAAATGTACCAAGAAAAGCTTGCTCCACGTGGGCATCCTCGCGGTTCAAAATCTGGCATATCAGGACCTGTAGTCGGATAGTTAAGCTCCTGCCCTTCCCAAGTTACAATTCCATCTTTCACATATATATTCCAGCTACATGAACCAGTACAGTTCACGCCGTGTGTAGAACGAATTACTTTATCATGCTGCCAACGCTTTCTGTACACATTTTCCCATTCGCGATCTTCATATGTTTCTTGTGTATGATTATCGTTATAACGATCTATTGGTGAAAAATATTTTAAACGTCTCATTAGTGCTGAAGTTTTTTTCTTCATACTGTTCACTCCTTTAATACGTCTCTCTTACATACCCTTACTATAAGAGAGGTTGTAAAATACAGATGTGACATTTCGCACAGTTCAAGAGATTGTCAAAAATTCCGGAAAAAATATAAAAAAGTGAAAATCTAATCAGTGTGGAGGGCTCACATCCTTCACCGACTGTTAAATTACTTCCTTGCTTCTAGCAAAGTTTAAGATGAAGTACAGATAATAATGAGCTTGCAAAAAATTTCTTATATAATAGAGGCAGTAATTTGGGAGTAGTTAAATTTAATATACCTAAATCGTTAGATGAGTTAATAAATGAAAATACAATACTTTAAATCCACCATATCAAGGGCAACTATCCTGAAAATAGTTGAACAAAAAACGCCAGGAAATCCATATGAATTGTCAGCAACTTAGATTGAATCAATAGAAGAATACAACAAGAATGGCAGGATTTTAAGATAATAATACAAGGAGTATATTATGAAATTAGAACCGCTTTACGCAGAAAACATTATAGTAGCCGTCATATATAAAAATGA
>NZ_JBNLYE010000106.1:0-13589 GCF_050172095.1 Bacillus sp. GMs2/2 | reverse complement strand
GTCACGGTATAACACTATAAGCTCCCGTCGAGCCAATCTTGCTTCTTTAATCCAAGTACAAAGTAACAATGGATCATTCTTTTGAATCGCCTCTATTTGTTTTTTTTCACAATGCTGCAAGAATTCATCTAGTATTTGTTTTTTCTTTACATCTTTCTTTAAAACTGATAACGTCATAGCGCTTTTCCCCCCTCAAATTCATTCCACATCTTTTGTAAATTCTTTAATTGGTTTATCTAGTGCATAAACAGCAAGTAAGAGCCCACAGATGCCAAACCCAACAATACATAGTGATACAATACTTTCTTCCATCATGGTTATCTTCCCCTTTCAGCTTGCTCTACATCTCAGAAAACTTAATTTGAGAGTTTACTATATTAATTTTCTCACTCAGCACAATAGGTAACGTATACTCTCCAACAATCTTTGTTGCTAATGTTAAATGACCACGTTTAATTGCTTTATGGCTTGTTACTCCAAATTCACGGTACAACTGCTTATAGATATCACGGTAGACCTGCCCCCTAATTCCCGCATGCTGGTACGCATTAGACTGTTTACCACCCAATAGCGCAACGCCATGACGCTTGACTGCATTTGATATTTCATCGCATTCTACAGCGAATAACGGAGCATTTTCTCTTAAGTCTTTGACATCTGATTTGATGTGCTGGAGTTCTTGTTTTTGCCCTTCTAACGCTTCAAAAGTAAGTTTTAGAATGCTCATGGGATCTGTAGGCACTTGTTGCTGTTTTTTGATGTATTCCTTCATACGTTTAAATTCTTGTATAAATCGAATTTTTGTTTGCACTGCTTCTTTCGTGTTGTACCCAAAAACAACTAATGTAAATGCTTCTTCTGTCAAATTGTACTTGGGATACATTCGACCGCGTTCGTTTGTGTAAGTTGACTCTCCAAAATTGGCGAGTGAGAATTCTTGTCCTGCATAATCCATTTGAATGCGAATATCGCGAAGAACTTTGTCATGTTCTTTTCCAAACATCTCAGCTACCAGTAAGCTATCCGTTACTACCTCACCATTACTTTCAAATACCAAGTCGTTTGCTACTGTTAATCCATCCATGTAAAGCCCTCCTAAATTTTAATAATGCTTGTCCATTCCACACCCTATGCACTTGGAATGACTCGTATTGAGTTTGTATGACGATGCACTAAATGTAATTCGCCATCTATCTTCTTAAAGATCAGCCAATTATCAGGATTTAAATTATATGAATTGATATGTATCTTCTCTCTCTTGGTTGGTCTTTTACCGTTTTTCATAAATGCTCCTCCCACCTTTTCATTATTTTTCAAATAGCTCGTCCACTGTTGTTTTGAAGTATTTTGCTAGTTTTTGAGCTTCTTTTAGGGTGAAATCAGTTCTTCTGTTTTCTTTTGAGTGATAAGATCTAGACGATATGTTTATCAGGTTCGCAGCAGCCACTTGTGTAATACGTCGCTCTTTTCTGGCTATGTATAGGTTTTTGTGCATGGTATCGCTCCTTTTGAAAGAAAATTTCGATATTTAAACTCGCAATTAGCTACTTTAAGATAAATTATTTATCATCAAATACCGCAAAATAATCAGGGAAAAGCTCTCTAGCACTCCTATTAAACACTGTTTGATATCTTGCGATTATATAGGGTCTCGGTATATACCCATCTTCTATCTTCCTTATGTACGCTACTGATATACCTAACTTTTCCGCTAATTGTTTTCTTGTCATTTTGCAATTGAGTCTCTCGTTTTTAACTATATTACTCATTGAATCACCTTCTTATCAGTTTAACCCCTTCGGTATCCTCAGTATAAATGATAACTTTTTGAACATCAACACTTTTTATAAATTATTGAACATTTTTTTCTTAAAAGGGTTTAAATTGATAATTTTTTTAACTATAATGAGAATAAGACATTTCGGTTATGAAAGGGGATTATTCCAATGACCTTGGGCAACAAATTAAAACAATTAAGAGGAAAGCGCACTCAAGGTGAAATAGCTAACCAATTAAACATATCCAGGCCAACTTACTCTCATCTGGAAACAAATAGAATTGAGCCAAGTATGTCCTTACTTACAGCAATTGCTGATTTATATTGTGTGACTACAGATTATTTATTGGGAAGATCCGAAGATTCAAGGTTAACTGAAGCCGAAGATAAGATAACTAACAACATGGCTTCACGCTTCGCTGAATTAGTAGCTGATTTACCAGCAAATGAGCAAGAAAATACCTGGAAACAAGCTTTGATGTATGTACAATTCACTAAAAATCAAAAATAATGATGCATTCTCCCACAAAAAAAGCTAACTTCTACTAGTTAGCTTTTTTTGTTTCTACTTTTTCATATGAACCTGAGTTTATTGCCTGTAAAATCTCTTCAACATTCGTCCGCCCATTTTCTAAAAACCATTTTATCATCAATTCTTTAGCCAATTGTTCTTTTTCCATCTCGCATCCCCTTAATTCCATTCCACTCATATTTAGAGTCATAAAAATCTCTCCTTTAAAAATTGTTAAATTATAGGTGACCCATTTTTGGATTATACCCCTTTGAAATGGGTCACCCCTAAAAGCACGAAAAGTCACTACTAAGTAGTGACTTTTTTAAATTCTATTCAACTAGTTCCCGGATCGTTAAACATATATTTTATTTCTATTTGTTTTTGTTGAATTGTTTGATGTTCAAAACTACTTATATTTCCTCCCCACAAACCTATAACCCCACAAACCATTAGCACTGCCACTATCTTCATTTTCATATCAACACAACCCCTTCCCTATTAAGAATCATTTTATACATTCGTCCATAAAAACTCAACCCCATTAATTCAAAATCCAATAGCGCCTGTTTAATACCCTCAATATCACTAATACACATCGAATATGCAATACGCGAAAAAGGAGTATGCCCGGCTTCTTTTAACTTTTCAAAGATGGAAATTGCAAGTTCTCGATCACCAAAGCGATATTCAAATGTAGCTCGCTCAGTTGGGTGAAGTATAGATACATCAATCTTATCAACATTTATATTATTATATATTCGTATGTGAGCTAAAGTAGTTTGGACTGCTAAATATTTTTGAGATTGCTGAGATACTTTAATTTCCTTTAACATTTCTCCTGACTGTACCAAAAGTGCCTCAGCTTTTATTGGATCCTCTATTTGAAAACTTTCTGCCAAACATGAAACCCCAGTCATTCGAATCATCGGAACGTCTATGTCTGAATCTATAATTTTATAAGCTATTTTTCTACACTCTTCCAATTCGATTCTCCACAAGTGCATAAATGCAATACGCTCATCTGCAAATATGCGAAGATAATCTCTTATTCGCCCTTTTTTAATTAGTTTAAGATTTGATTCAACTTCATCAACATATTGAATACTCGCATTATTATTCGGTTTATCTGCTAAAGCCAGCATATATAAAATATTGACCATTACTTGCACATGTGGATTTGCAGAAAAACGTTTACTTCTAATTTCCTCATACAGAGCTTGCCCTCTTAATTCATTATTGTTACGCTTATTGAATAATTTATAAATCGCAAAAAATATTGATAAACTTGAATTCCCCCTATTCTTTTCAATTAATTTGTTCATGGCGTCGTATTCCGCTTGCACCTGGAAATATATCAACCCAATTTCTAAGTGGGACGGTAAAGTACAAGCAAGGAAGTATTTCTTTGTAATCTCTCTTTTTTTCTCAGGGTTATCATATAAAAAGTTCGTCGCTTTAAAAAATGTTTCCACATCCATTTCACTTTCACAACTTATTCCTCTACGGAATGTTTCACGACTCACTTTAAGCTTTATAGCGAATTGCCTTCGAGAAAACCCAGCTGATTCAATTCTTGTCAATAATTCATTCATGACTTTTTCCATAATGTTCCTCCTTCTCCTAAAAACATACAAATTCACCATCCTATTTTCTCAACCTCTAAACTGCACTACGAATGATGAATGTCTGTTAAACTAAGGAGGAACTCGTATGATGCAAGTGTTTGTCCTAAGGTAGCTAGGATGAACGGTGTAAGGGGCTTTGTTGGGGCACCTCTTACACACGCTCTGCGAGTTTTTATGTTTTTTATTTTGTTTTTTACGATTATTCTGTCTATTCAAATGACAGAAACCCATATACTGTATACAGAGCCAATTTTAGCACGGGCTCATATTCTATTCCACCCTAAAAATTATTTCTCAATATAACTTCTGAGAAAAATGTTGAAAATATTTGAATGTAGTTTCACATATTTTATATTCGTAATGAATACTGCTTCATTATTTATTATATTTTGCTAAAACCAATGTAGAAACCAGCCAATTACCGAGGGTTACACCCAACCAATTTTTAAAAAACATTAAAATATTAAAATAAACAAATTTCTAACTTTCTCAATATGTGTCACGACATTATTATGGTAATATGATTTTATCCTTACTAAGGGATCGTCCTGATTGGTTTCCCTAGCCAATCTTTTTCACTATTATTAGTGGGGAGTTTTTAAGTTATATGTTATTAAAATTAAAGTGGTTCAAGTCAAAGTGAGACGCTCAATTTATGTTGAGCGTCTTTTCTTTTGGTAACAAACAAGTTATAATCTACTCAATAAATTGAATTATCAATCTTTACATATACAGGAGGGATTCTTATGGTGATCTACAAAGATAAAGAACGAGGAACATATTTTTTCGTTGTCAGAGTCCGTCAGTTTGATGGTACTCAAAAACAAGTAAAACGTCGTGGATTTAAAACAAAAAAGGAAGCACGTGAAGCGGAAGCGAAGATGTTAGTTGAAAAAGAAACAACTTCAAGCTTAACTTTTGCTCAAGTTGCTGATAGCTATTTCGATTGGTATTGCCAGAGGAGGAAGAAGTCTTCAACCCTAACAATCCAAAATGTTATTTATAATCACTTAATGCCAGAGTTCAAGAAAATAAAAATTGAATATATTACCGCTAAGCATGTAATGATTTATCAAAATAAAATAATTAATAATTATTCTGCAGAGTTTTTAAAGAAAATTCACACCACACTTTCTGCTATATTTAACTTTGCAATAAAATTTCATGGCCTGACTCACAATCCCGCACGTATTGCAGGCAATTTTGAAAAAGAATCAAATAAACGCATGAATTTTTGGGAATTCGCAGAATTCAAACAGTTTATTAATGTTGTGGACGATCCAATGTATAAAGCATTCTTTTCAACACTTTACTACAGCGGGGCTAGAAAGGGCGAACTTTTAGCACTAACTTGGGAAGATATCAATTTCGAAGAAAAAATAATTAATATTAATAAAACAGACTTTAATAGGATAATTACACAGCCAAAAACAAAAGCGTCTAATCGAATTATTATGTTACCGACCCTTGTCATCAGATTATTGAAAAACTTAAGAGAACATGCTACATTAACAGCACCAGTAAAAGATGATTATGTGGTTTTCGGTACATTCTATACTAGTCTTGCTACAAGTACACTACAGCAAAATTTTAAAAAATATATAAACATAGCTCAGGTTAAAAATATTGTGTTGCATGAATTCAGACATTCTCATGCGTCTTATCTAATAAATAAAGGAGTCAGTCCACTTGTAGTAGCACAGCGCCTAGGTCATTCAGATGTGGCAACAACTTTAAACACTTATAGTCACTTATATCCATCAAAACAGGCGGAAGCTGTTGCCTTTATGGAAAACGATTTGGTATAATTGTTTCCAAATCGTTACCGTAAATGCGCAAACCCTTGGTATACCTGAAAGCGCACAAACAAATGAAGTCCATTATCTATAAAACTTTAATTTCCTAAAACTGCAACAAACAGCTACATTACGCAGTTTTTGACTACATCTAAATTTATAAATAGCAACATATTTCTTGGTATTTAAGACCAATTTGTTACCGAGAAAATCAAAATTAGAACTAATAAAAACTAAAAGAGCACAGCGTGTTAATAAAGTGTGCAACCACTTCATTAACCGTCCGCCTAACCACACTAGGCAAACACTTGCTGTAACTCTTATGTACCCCATTTTATCGTACGTAAGGGTTCCTCCGCAACAGTTTGCTTACATTTTGTGGCATTCTGTTGCTTTTTTGTTTTCGGAGGAGACGAGCCCTTATGAAAAAATTGACTGCCTATAATGCAGATATTCAAAAATATATGCAACAAAATCAATTAAGTACTCAAAAGAAAAATGAGATTATTGATGATATTAGAAAACGTATCAATGATACGAATCAAAGTTTTGAAAGTTTATTTCCTACAAAATCCAAACGAAAAGATGTGATGGATCATATTATTTATATGCTTTCAGGAAATGGCATATGCAAAATTTCTGCGGAAACATTAGCTGATAAAGCTAATTGTTCTGTAAGAACTGTAACCGCTACTGTTCGTGCATTAAAACAAACAGGTGAAATCCTGGTCGCTGGATTAGCCGATGGTAAGAATAAATATGTATTTGTATTAAAAACACACCCTAATTTTACAACAATCATGAAAGAGGTATTTTACATAGATGCCGAACTAAGTGCCAATCAGATTGCCGAACAGAAAAATCATGAATCCCTTGAGGCTGTAAGTCTAGAGACCGAAAAAACGAGTTCTAACTATAATAACTCTATTAACTCTTTTAATTCTTTAAAACAAGAAAAAAATAATGAAAGAGTATCTCTAATAGCATCTATTGAAAATGAATTAAAAGAAGCACAAAACGATGTCAAAAAAGAGTTCGAAAGAATCCATGTGTATTATGTGAATGAATACCAAAAAATGATGTACCATACAATCAAAGCTGGAACGTATCACCCTATTTTAAAAACCAACGCATCTATCATCGGGTTACGTGTGGGTAGCAATTGCGATAAAAGTTTATTTCTTCTTGCATTCAATGCATTAGTTAAAATTAATAGGTTCTTAAAAAATGGTGGTACTCTCACAGACAGTGTACAAGCTTTATTTACGAAAATTTATAGTGATAATATTAGATTATCTAAGTTACATAAAAAAGCTAATACAGGCTCTTCTGATGTACATAACAAAAAAACTTCATTTGTTTTTTATAATTGGCTAGAAGATAGTGGCTCAAAAGAGTCATCCACACATACAATAGACAACTCTTTTGCACCAGGTGTATATTATAAAATCTCTAAAGAAGAAGCTGATGCAATGGGGCTATATTAAAGGTATAAGGTTACTACTAAGCCTTAACAACCATTTGATTCATGAAATCATGAATCGATTTCGCTTGAAATATGCGGAAATTTGGAGAGTAGATGTCATACTGGCTATCTGTAATTACCAGAAGAGAAGGGAAGTATTTGGATTTCTTGGGTTGCCATGGTTCTTGTTGCCATTCCAAACTGTGAAAGTAGAATTCATATCGGTTTAATTTCTCTTGCATTACTTTCTTACTGTATACGGAATTTTGTACTTCAATAAAAAACGGGGATTGTCGCCATATTGTGAAGATATCAGGCTCCATATACCCTTTTCCATATTTCGGCTCGACTTTAAACAATTTAGGCTTTTCGTATTGGAGAAGTTGCTTATATACATTCACAATAGCAAGAAAGTGAGGTATCTTTTGACTTGTTTTTCGAATCGGACTCGGTTGTGGAAAGTAGATATATGGTTGCTGTGACACATTTACGTCCACACTCCCATCTCGCCTTAATCGTTTCATAACCGTATTGCAACTGGTCACAGCTTTCTTAAGTCCTTGAAAATGCAAATCGATAATATCATCTCGTGATAGGCATCTAAAGCGGCATAAGTCTTTTATAATCGCTTTATCTCTACTCTTCATGTTCCAACACTCCAAACAAAGGAAGTTCTTGTTTTGACGAATTCTGAAGCCTCATATCTTCTTTGAGTAAACGGTAAGGTTCAACTATTTGCTTTGCTTTATTTAATTCTAAATATGGAGCTTGCACTTTCTTTAATCCATTTAACTTTAGAATCATTTGTCCAGATTGCTCTAAGTGCTCTGATCCAGGTGTACCCATGATATTACTATTAATTGTGTTATCGCATTTAAAACCCATTCTGACTGTCATGTTTAGCTTTAACTTACCGTCTAACACCTTTGCATCTGGTCTTTGCATAGATAGCATGAGGAATACGCCTAGTGCCCGACCAACTGCCGATATTTTTTCTATTGTCGTCATACATTCTTTTTCATCTTGTAGCATCGCTACTTCATCAATAGCTAACAGAATATAGGGTTTCTGTTTATCAGGATTTAATCTGTTGTACTCATCAATATGATCTACTTCATATTCTTCCATGAGTTTTCTGCGTTCCCTGATTTCATTCCAAACCTTATGAAGCATGATTTTCATTTCGATTTCTTCCATGCACACTTCTTTCACATGTTTTACCCTACGCAAGAAATGAAATTCAGAGTTTTTCAAATCGCCCAAGTATAAATGCAATTTATTAGGCGACATGTATTGAATGATTGTGGACAGAACGACACGCACCATGCTACTTTTCCCGCTTCCTGTTTCCCCAGCTATTAGTAAATGCGGTGTATTTGAATCAATCATGTCATACACAATCATATTTCCGAATTGGTCCCGTCCTACGACAACAGGAAGACGATACTGTTTTAGTAATGGCTGCCATTTCTTGTAACTGTAATTGTAAGTTTGTAGTCCAGCATCCGAATGAAATACATTAAGGACAAACTTTTTGATATCACCTTCAATCGCTACATTGCGACCTAATATTTGTTGAAAGCAAAACCATTTCTTTTCAATTGTCTTTGGATCTAATCCGTTGGGGATAGTAAATACATATTTCACGCTTTTGTTTGAAGAAAAAACAGCATTAATTTTAGGGTAAATCGGTATTTTCCCTCCACGTGTGTAATGTTCCATATATAATCCTGCCTTATCAAATACTTCAATGAGTTGATGTTTTAAAGCCTTCCTATGAAGCCATTCTTTTATGATTTCCATATCATCTCTCCCTAGAACATGGTCACAATACGAATGAAAACATACGCAACAAAGCCAATTCCACCAATTCGTATTCCATGATGTAGTCCTTCAGATACAAATTTCGCTGCGGAAATATAATCATTTTGAATTAAATACTTTTCTAACAATACTGCACCAATTGTAAGTCCTCCTAACACCCCTAAAGCTACATAAGTATGTACAAGAGGCTGGGACATATGAAAGAAAGCCATGGGACTAAGCGGCTCCAAACTAAACGCTCTCACTTGTTTTTGTTTCTTATAAGATTGATTCATGAAATCCCGAAAGGGAATGATTTCTTTTTGCTTAAACATGTTGCCTCCTCCTTATAAAAAGAATCCAAAAGCAAAATAGATACATTCTAAAACCATGTGAGAGGTACGCTTTAATAATTCAAAGGTATCAAATGGGACATTGGTTATAAAGGCTACTAGTTCATCTGGTAGCTTTCGTATTTCTAATGCTGTACTGTCCAATGGTTCTTTTACATACCAACTCATCCATCTATATAGAAAATCGGTAGTATCAGACAAACTCATTGCGTTTTGATTTAGTGCATCCCAATGACAAACCATTTCGTTTGCCGAACTTTCGCACCATTTACCAATCTCTTCTGTGTTTCGAAATTGTGGATGTGGAATTTGATTCCATCCTTTCGCCTGATCTTCAGTCAAATAAAACTTAATTTGATTCCCAATTATCTCATATGCATTTTCCGTTATCTTTCCGCTCATTGCCCTCTCCCCTTTATAAACAGAATGTAAATTCCTGATGTATCAGAGGTTTACAAACACATTACCATGGTAGCCCTACTTTGGTAACAACCATGGTAATTACCGTGGTAGAAATGCAAAACTTACCTTGATACATACCAAGATAATTCACCTATCTCTTACCTTGGTAATCTGTAACCCCCTTACCCTGGTAACTACCTTGGTACATCATATCGTGGAGGGCTTGAACAAATTCTCAAAATTTTTTCTACGTTTAAAAATTTGAGAAACTGGTCATTCTGTTGATGAGGTGAGTGGAAATGTTCGGTTTAGGAAAACAACGTAGCAAATTCGGAAAATGGTTAGATAGACAGGGGATTCAACAAATCGAGCTTGAAAAAACATCAAAATTAAGTACAGGTACTATATCTAGGTTGTGTAGTGATACAAAATACAAACCTAAATATTCTACAATAGCTCAAATTGTTAAAGGAATGAAAAAGTTGGGGAAAAATATAGATGAAACAGATTTCTGGGTGTAACACAAAAAATCCGCCTCCAAAAGGAGACGGATTTTTTGGTTAACTATTTCAGTTAAGAACGGTTGAATATATAATGTAATATAACAAGAATTATTAATCAATAGCTGATTCTATTTTGGATAAAGTGTATTTTTTCAAAAGCATATTAAGCGCTTTAGAAGCATATATTAAATTGCTCCTGGCATGATGCCTTTCTATATACAGAAAAAGCAATCCGGCCTCACCACCCTGGATTGCTTTTTCTCATATTTCAGGTTATTGCTGCATACAATGCAATTAACACGTTCCCTTTTTATATAGTAAGCATCCTATGTAATCAGGGCACTCCTTATTCAACAGTGCCCTAATTTTTATTGTTCATATTTATTCCTGCCGTTACATATAATACTATTGACAAACCAAATGAGAGGTATATCTTTATAATGTCAAAAAGGAGCATTCCTCACTCGCCAGAGGAATGCTCCTTTTCCGTTCATTTCAGATAAACATAGGCTTCATTTGTTGTAATATAGTACATTTTACCTTTGCTATTGTGTACTTTATATTGCGTTGATCCATTAACGCTTACTTTTGCATCTATCGCGAAACCAAATCCTGCATCTACAGAACCAGCAACATCTTTATCTTGCCAAGATGGAACGTCATAAAATCGTAAGTTATCAACTTTAGAAACAACGCGCTTACCTACAATAGAGGAATCTACTGTACTTTTCTTACTAAACTTCACATAAGATGGATCATTTTTAATCCATTGCTCCCCGCCAAGATTTAACCAACCATCCTTTTCGCCCCACACAATATAAGCTTCTGGTTTATTCAACTGACGAATCGTAGAATAGCTTGTATCTGGACCTTTACGTAAATTGACGTTATATCCTTCGATATAGGCGATTCCATCCGTTACTGCTGTTGGAACTTCTGCTGGTTTAGATGGCTTCTCAGGAACAGAAACATCCACATTAGAGTTATTGTATGCCCGTTGTACATCAGCCCGAAATTGAGCTTCTGATACACCGTGGCTGCGCAAGTAATCTAATGGGTCTTCATGGTCCGTACCACCGAGATGATGTGTTACATCACTATGCGTCCATAATCCTTTTTCAACTGATAATCCACGGTCACGTAAAATTTTAGCTAGTAACTTCACATATTTGTCATAACTACGTTTAAATCTCTCATAATCCTTGGTTTCGCATAATTCAACATGTACAAAACGTTTATTTGCTCCAGGTCCAGCACCGTAAGCAATGTATTTTATATCGGCAATTTGAATGGTTTCATTCCAGTCTACCGCATAATGCACAAATGCATTTCGCCATGTACGAGTTTCATACTTTTGGATATTGATTGCTGGTGCTTCTGGAGTTGCTGTGGAATGAGCTACAACGCCTTCATATGCACCAACACCATAACGATACGGTTGTTTAGGTAAATCAGGGATAATTAAAATTCTGTCAGCAAAAGCACTTGTTGTAATGGATAACATTAAAATAGCTGCAAAGACTACAGAAGAAATGTGTTTGAATGTCTTTTTCATTTTACATCAGCATCCTTTTTTATAATTTTTGTGTGGTCAAATAATCCACTTGCTGACAGTCCAATGATGATTCCTTGAAATACATTTGATTTGATGTCTCCGCCCAAAAATAAAACGCCTAGCACAATGCCAAGCGTTACATTCAATAACGGAACATATTTTGTTTGTAATCCAATTGTTTTTGCGATTTGCGAAAGACCAACTACAATACCAATCATTACAGCTAAATTAACCATTACATGCCACCCCCCTTCAATAAGAGAGTGAGCACAGCTCCTATAATGCCTCCAACAATGAGACGTAAAATCCAAGTTGTATTAGCGCTGATTTTATCTAGTTGCTTATTGATGTTTATAATGTCTTTTTCATTACCCGTCGTTCGATTTTCTAAGCTTTTGATTTCTAAACGAATATCTTTGATGTCTTGCTTTATCTCTTGCACATCGTTCCTTACATCCTGTAATCCTTCCACTTTGACCACCTCATTTCAAAGTAAAAAGAGAGACATCTATTTGTCCCTCTTTTCTTTTAAAAGCCCTATTTTATACAAAATAAAAAAGCCTGCTTATGCACGCTTAATCTGTAATATTTAAATTAAAAAGCTCATTGCAATATGAAAAGTACTTCCACTTTGAACACCATTCACGAAAATCCCCCCATCTTTTTTTACTGTAACTTCACAAAAGTTTGTATTCACTCCTCCAGTTATCATAATAGTTGGAACCGCAATGTCTTGAACAGGTCTACATCCAACTGGAAGTGTAGCAAATACTGTTGCGTTTTGTGCATTTCGAATAGAACCAATCACATTAACCTGTTCCCCACTTCTCTTGTACTTCAAAATTCTATCAGTAACATTCTCTACCCCAGTTGTAGGAAGGTTAATCCATCCTGTATCATTATCAGCGGTTGCTATCTTTTTACCTTTCAAGGTTGCTGATCCATCAGGACGAACTATTAACCCACTTTGTGAATCCCAAGGATTCGTACCGAACCCCATGTACAGATATTCTTCACCGTTGTTAGCACCTTTGAAACGTCCAATTCCACCACGATTGCCACTTCCATCTGTGTCTTTATCTGCGTAGTGTAACCCACGAGCAGAAGCACCTGTTGCTGAATCAGATTGAGTCATCAACATTTGAGCTATGGAACTAAACCTAAAAGTCCCTGTCATTACATCTCCTGTTTTTTTTAGAAGATTATCAGCATAAACATTGAATACGCCAGTAGGTGATTTATCAAGCATCACTTTATTATTTTTCCAGTCTTTTAAATAGAATTGACCATCCGAGACTCCTACAAGACCCACATCTAATAACTTATCCTCGCTATTGAATCCAACTCCGATATTGGAACCGGGCGTCGGTCTCATGGTTAGATAACCTGTCATCATCCCGCCTGATCGCTTTACAACATCCATTTTATCAATCGCTTGCTGCAAAGCATCTATCTGTTTCTTGAGCTTATCGAACTCTGAAATATAGTTTTCTATTTTAATATTTCCTTCTTTTACATCTCGTCTTAATGTAATCCGAATGTCTGGTGTACTCATTCGTTCTGTACTTTTTTCCATAACAAAATAAGCTGTCCAATCATCCGATGTGGAAACAGCTTGCGAGGACAATGTGTATGAAAATACGCCATTCTTTGCATCAACTATTTGGGCATCATCCCGAACGAACAGTCCGACTTGATTTATCGCTTCATACTTTACTGCATACCCTGTTAAATCAACAAGTTGCCCCTTTTCTCTTACGTTTACAGTAATCTTTAATCCATTTTTATCATTTTGT